>JAHFEC010000010.1 GCA_023248665.1 Microcaldota archaeon
GCATCTGTCTTTCGACGAGGTTTGGCCGTCGCAAACCACGGTTTGCGATAAGTGAGCGGCAAAGCCGCTCACGGTATAAGTGGCCCCGCAAGAGCGACAACCGCGTTGTCGGTCGGCAACCGATTTGCCGATAGGTCGGCAGTAGCCGACCGTGCAAGTCGGCAACGGCCGACTGCGCATTGCGGGGGCAATATAATCAAAAACTCAGCCTTCCGTGCGCGTCCCGTTGTTTCTCCAGTTGCGCGAGTCCGAGACGAGCTTCTTGTCTTCGGCTTTCACGAACACGATGTCCAGCATCTGGAATGGCGTTCCCTTGAGCGGATGCTCGCCAAATATGCTGCTGATGAACAGGTACTTGTCGTATTCTCCGGTCGGCGCGGTGCGCGCCTCTAGGGGTATTCCCTTGTAAACGAACCGCAGTTCTTCCGTGCGCCATTCGACCATCGGCCCGCGCCGCTCGCCGCCGTCCGTTCCGCGCGTGTCCATGTTGCCGATTCTGCCGGGCGCGTCCGGCATCCCGCATCCCGGATGGCCGGCGTAAAGCTCTGGCATCCCGTATTCCTCTCCATACGGGAGGCGCGAAGCGCCGAGCCCGTTTTGGATTTTCGCATTCCCGTTCCCGCCCGGCCTGTTCGTCATGCCCGTGCCGTTTCCAGCCGATGTTTGCCGGGCGTTTTCCCCACTGGTTTTCCCATCGCCTCTGATTTTTTGCCTAACGTTCGTCTCCATATCCTCACCTCACTTGGATGTGATGGCCCTCCACACCGAGGCGGCCGACACGCCGAATTGGCCGGCGATCAAGCGCACGCTGACGGGATGGGTCAGATAGTATTCGCGGATGCGCAACCGGTCCTCTCGGGACAAGCAACGATTCCGTCCATTCTCCTGTTTTTCTTCGACTGATTTTTCGGGGGTTCTAGAATAAGTCTCCAAGAAGGATACGTGAACACCCGGCGCGCCTTGACTTAGACTGCATTGCACCTCCGAAGTTCACCATATCCATACCTCTTGTTCCCCATTTTTTATTCCGGGGATAAGTGATAGTTCTTTAGTCTGGTCCGTCTTTATATCCTTATGTTTCAGGACTCTTGCGCGCGTCGGCCTTCTCCATGCTTTTTATGGTTTGGCCGGCCATCTCTTGCCATATGGCCAGAGAAAGGAAACCCGGAATCAAGGCGCCGCCGGCAAGCCCGGCCAAAATCGAGGTCGTTCCCGCCATCCTCGCCTATTCTCCGGATGAGATGCGCGCGCGCATCGCCTCGGTGCCGGACTGCCCCATCCTGCAGATTGACCTGATGGACGGCAAATTCGTCAACAACAAAACCGTCGGGCTTGACGAGTTGGCCGATTTTTCATTCCCGCCCGGGAAACTCATCGAATACCATCTGATGGTGGCCGATCCGCTGGAATGGATCGGGCGCCTGCCGGCCGAGAATGAAACCATTTTCCAAGTGCACATCGAAAGCGTAGAACCCGCCGGCATCCCGCGCGTGCGCGAGGCGGTGCGCGCTCGCGGGCTTCATTGTTCCTTAGCGTGGGCGCTCAATCCGCCCACCCCGCTCCCGGCCATCGAGCCGCATCTTGGGGGCATTTCTGAAGTGCTTGTCATGACCGTCAATCCCGGCTTTTCGGGCCAGAAATACCTCCCTGAAATGGAAGAGAAGATGCGCGCCCTTCGTGCCGCGCATCCCGCGCTCACCATCGAAATCGACGGCGGCGTGGACAAATCGAATGCAGAGCGCGCGGTAAATGCCGGGGCAAACAGGCTTGCCGCCGCTTCGGCCCTCTTCAAGCAGAAAAATCCGCAGGCCGCCTGCCAAGAGCTTAAAAGGCTTGCAAATCATATATGAACCCGGAGGCATATCTTAATGTCCGCGCCCTCGAACCATCCCTATTCCATCCAAGCCCTCCGGCTCAAGGCCAATGACGTTCGGATGGACATCATCCGCATGCTGTTGCCGGCCAAATCTGGGCACTCGGCCGGCCCGCTGGGCATGGCCGACGTGTTCACGGCCCTCTATTTCCATTCCCTCCGGCACGATCCGAAGAATCCGAAATGGGGCGAGCGCGACCGGGTGCTGCTCTCCAACGGCCACATCTGCCCGGTGCTCTACGCTGCGCTGGGCGAGGCGGGATATTTTGGCAAGGAGAAACTTTCCACGTTCCGCAAATTCGGCTCGCCTCTGCAGGGCCACCCGCATCTTGGCAGCCTGCCCGGGATTGAAACCTCTTCCGGCCCGCTGGGCCAGGGCCTTTCGCAGGCCTGCGGCATGGCGCTCGCGGCCCGGATGGACGATAAAAAGCGAGTCTTCTGGTGCCTCATGTCCGACGGCGAGCACGAAGAGGGGCAGGTGTGGGAAGCCATCCTGCTCGCGGCCAAATACCGCTTGGGCAGCGTCATCGCCGTCATGGACCGCAATTTCATCCAGATCGACGGGCGCACGGAGGACATCATGCCGCTCGAGCCTTTCGCCGACAAGTTCCGCGCGTTCAACTGGCGGGTCGTCGAAATCGACGGCAACGACATGGAATCCGTCGTAAAAACTCTTGACGAGGCGCGAGCGCACGCGCTCGCCCATCCCCACTCGCCCCCCCTCATGATCATCGCCAAGACCGTTCCGGGCAAGGGCGTGTCCTTCATGGAAAACAAGTACCAATGGCACGGCAAGCCGCCCAACGCCGAGGAGGCGCAGGCCGCGCTCGCCGAATTGGAAAAACAAAGGGCGGATATCCTCGCCCAAAAAGACTAACCCGGTTGTTTTATGCCCTCCATTTCATCCCACGTCAATCCCGCCATGCACCTCGCTCCCGGCCTGTTCGGCGAGGGCCTCCCCAAGGCGGCCACGCGCGAAGGCTGGGGCAAGGCCTTGGTCGAAATCGGCCAGTCCAATCCCGGGCTCGTCGTCCTCTCGGCCGACGTCTCCGGCTCGGTCCACACCCACTTGTTCGAGAAAGCCTTCCCCGAGCGCTTCGTTCAGTGCGGGGTGGCCGAGCAGAACATGGCCAGCGTGGCGGCCGGCCTCGCGCTCGGCGGGAAAACGGTTTTCTTTTCTGCCTATGGCGTGTTCTCGCCGGGCCGCAACTGGGACCAGATCCGCGTCAATATCGCCTACAACGACCTCAACGTCAAATTCTCGGGCGCCCACGCCGGCATCACGGTGGGGCCGGACGGGGCCACCCATCAGGCGATGGAAGACATCGCCATCATGCGTGTGCTCCCGAACGTGTGCGTCCTCTGCCCCTCGGATTCCATCGAGGCCAACAAGGCGGCGAAGGCGGCCGCCGCCCGCCCCGGGCCGGTCTACATTCGCCTAAGCCGCGAGAAGAGCCCGGTGTACACCACCGCTGACACGCCGTTCGAAATCGGCAAGATGGACGTCCTGCGCGAAGGCAAGGACGTGGCCATCGTGGCCACGGGCCTGTGCGTCCATGAGGCCCTCCAGGCCGCGAAGAAATTGTCGGACGAGGGCATCGAGGCGGCGGTGCTCAACGGCCACACCATAAAACCGCTCGACAAGAAAACACTGGTCGAATTCGCCCGCTCGTGCGGATGCGTCGTGACGGCCGAAGAGCACCAGATCACCGGCGGCCTGGGCGGCGCGGTGGCGGAAACGCTTGGCGAGGAATGCCCCGTGCCGCTCGTGCGCGTCGGCATGCCGGACCAGTTCGGCCAATCCGGCGAGGGCTGGGCGCTCATGGCCCATTACGGCATGGATGCGGCCGGCATTCTGAAGGCGGCCAAGCAGGCGATCGGGAAAAAGGCATAAGACGGAAAAGAGAAACGAATAAGAAGCGCGGATGAGCCAAAGCATCTGCCGGGCTTCTTGCTCGCCAGCCATCACGGACAAATCGAATGCCGTGCGCGCAGTAAATGCCGGCGCAAACAGGCTTGCCGCCGCTTCGGCCGTATTCGGGCAGAAAAATCCACAAGACGCTTACCGCGAGCTTAAAATACTTGCAAAATCCATAGAAGCTGCGGCGAAAAAACACAGACCAAAAGAAATAAAAAGGCCATCTGGGATATAACTCTACTATGATCCCCGGTGATTGCAAGGTCGCCGGATGCATTTATAATTCTGGTTTTGGATATGACCGACGCAGAAGAAGGGAGCGATAAAACTGCGTTGGTCTTTGTTGACAACGGCTATTTGCGCTTGGTGGCCAAGCGCTTCGGCCTCTCCAGTCGTTATGGCCTCCACAAGCTGGCAGATGTGCTATGCACAAAAGCAGGGCTGAAATGCGCCAAAATATTCTTTTACACGGCTCCACCCTTTCAAGGCTCCAAACCAAGTGACGATGAAAAACACCGAAAAGCGAATTATGACCGCTTCGTCGACAGATTAAAGTCCGATCCAACCATAACCATTCGGGAAGGCCGGTGCCAAAAGATAGGAAATGAATATTTTCAGAAAGGCGTGGACACGCTGATGACTATGGATTTGGTCGGCGCGAAAGGCCATTATCCCGATGTTCATTCGGTGGTGGTCATCACTTCGGATACTGATTTTGTCCCAGTGTTGCGAGCCATACGGGAGGATGGTATTAAGGTTGTTTTGTGCTATTACAATGACTACATTCGGCATTCAAGATTTTCGATGTCCAACCATCTCTTAACTGTCTGCGACCGCTCCATCCTTTTGAGCCCGGAGCAGTTCAAGGAGGCGGAACGGGATTAATGAGTTTTTACTTGGATTGGGAAGGCGGCGAAAAAGCTATGAGAAAAAGGCATAAGAAGAACGAACGGGCAATTAATCCTATTATGATCCGGGTGATCGCAAGGTCTCCGTTTCCGATTTTGGATAGGCGGAACAGGCAAAAGGAAAAAACTGGATAAACGCCAAGGTATTAGGGGCAGAAGATGCGGGAAATTTTAAGACTAATCGAAACAGACGTTTTTCTAGTGCCTTCAACAGATATACTGTTCAACCAATACAATGACAATGACCAGAACGACATTACAAATGGCAGCGAGATACGGAAAGATAATCTTCGTAGATATATACAATCATTTCGAACTCCACCAAGTATAGTTCTGGTTGGAGAGGCACCTGGATTTCATGGATGTCGCTTCTCCGGTGTCCCGTTCACCGATGAAAGAAATCTATTGGATGGCATCCCAATTATCGGTGAGAAATCGAGTGTAGGGCCAGAGAGAAAGAAAGAACGTTCGGCAGGTACCGTTTGGAGCGTGCTTGCTCAATATCGGACCCAACTGTTCATCTGGAATTGCATTCCCTTCCACCCACACACGCCCGGGGATAATTCGCAAAATAGAACTCCTACGAATATAGAGTTTAGTAATCACAAGAATATTTTACGGGGAATTCTCAGGAGTTTAGGGCCGCAGCATGTATTCGCTGTGGGAAAAAGGGCAGAGACGACCCTTAGCAATATCAATATCAAATCAGATTATATTAGACATCCTGCCCACGGTGGGGATAAAATATTCAAGAATACGATGAGCAGACGACTAAATGAGATCACACAAGTGCATTCATGAGGTGTTTGTATGAAAATATTTTTGGATACTGCCGACGTTGACAAAATCCGCTCGCTGGCCGAAACCGGCCTCGTGGACGGCATCACCACCAACCCGACGCTCATCATGAAGGCCGGCCGGGAGCACAAGCAGGCGATCCAGGAGATCTGCAAAATCATCAAGGGTCCGGTCAGCGTGGAGGGCATCGGCGAGACGGCCGAAGAGATGGTCAAGGACGCGCGCGTCTTTGCCAAGTGGGCTCCCAGCGTGGTGGCCAAGGTGCCCATGACGGCCGAGGGCCTCAAGGCCGTGCGCGTTCTGGAGAAAGAGGGCATCCCCTGCAACGTGACGCTCGTATTCTCGCCCGCGCAGGCGCTCCTCGCCGCGAAAGCCGGCGCCTCCTATGCCTCGCCCTTCGTCGGCCGCCTCGACGACGTCTCCGAGCGCGGCATGCATCTGGTAGAGGAGATCTTGCAGATCTACGAGCTCTACGGCTTCAAGACGCAGGTCATCGTCGCATCGGTGCGCTCGCCCATGCACGTCACGCAGGCGGCCAAGATGGGGGCGCACATCGCCACCGTGCCGCCGGAGATATTCGGCAAGCTCTTTTCCCACCCGCTCACGGATAAGGGCATCCAGCAGTTCGTCGAGGATTACAAGAAGGCGGAGAGCGCCGCAAAAGCAAAAAAGTGATTGAATAAAAAAAGGACCGGCGCCCTCGAGGGCGCCTTCCCCGATTTTTCATATTTTCCTGATTTTCGATATTTTTAGCTCCTTATTCTTTTCTGTCCTAATGTTCTCTCCTGATTTTCTGCATGTGCTCGATCCTCTTCTGCACGAGGTTCGGCGTGCCGATGTCCCGGCGGTGCCACAGCCTCCCGAAGATGCAGCCGCACCCCTCCTCAGCCACCACCTGTGCCTGCGCGATGCTCGCCCCCTTGCCCAGCACGGCGATGGCGCGGCTCATGCCGCTGAAGATCTGCCCGTCCCGCTCGTCCACGGAGGCGAAGAATATCTCGGCCCCGCTTTTCTTTAAGCACGCATAGTCGATTCCGATCGGGAACGGCTCGACGGCCTTGTTCGGGTACCCTTCCGGCACCACGTATTTCACCACCGTTGTGGCCGCCTCCCGCTCCATCTTCACGTCCGCGAGCGTCCCGTCGGCCATGGCATTGAAGATGTCGAGCAAAGGCGTCTTGAGCACGGCCAGCGCGTTCATGGCCTCCGGATCCCCGAAGCGGGCGTTGATCTCGATCACGCTCACCCCTCCATGGGTGGCCATGAACTGGCCGTACATCACGCCCACGTATTTCTCGCCGCTCTCCCGCTCCAGCGCCTCCATAATCCTGTGCATGATGTCAAACGATTTGTCATAATCCTCCTGTTTGAGGAAGGGCAGGATGTGGTTGTTGTCGCAGTATGCGCCCATCCCGCCCGTATTCGGCCCGAGGTCGTCCTCGAATGCCCTCTTGTGGTCTTGCACCGTGCGCATGCCGCTCATGGTCTTGCCGTCGCAGAAGGCCATGAGCGTGAATTCCTCGCCGAGGAGCTTCTCCTCGATGACCACGCCGCCCGACCCGCCCGTTTTCTTGGCCAAGAGCTCCTTGGCATATGCTTTGGCCTCTTGGCTGTTTTTGAGCTGAAATCCGCTGACCGACACGCCTTTCCCGCCGGTCAGGCCCACCGGCTTGACGGCCACTTCCTTAAGCTGGTCGATGAACTCATCAATGCCCTTCTCATCCGTGAAATGTTTGTACTTCGGGCATCCCTCGATTTTGTATTTGACCATCAAATGGCGCAAAAAATTCTTGTCCCATTCAACGCGTGCGGCCGCTTTCAGCGGCGCGCAGATGCGGATCCTAGCCTTCTTGAGCTCGTCGGCCACGCCCGCGGCCAGCACGGCGTCCGGCGAGGGAAACGCCAGCGCGATTTTCTTGTCTTTTGCCCATTTGGCGATCTCACGGCCGTTCTCGATATTTCCGATCTTGAACTCCCCTTTGCTCGTCTGGCAGAGATTGGCGATGCCCGGATTCTTGGCCGACATGCACGCAAAGAGCCTCACGTCCGGGCTTTTGCACAGCGATTTGGCGATGGCATGCTCTCGCGCGCCGTTTCCGACCAAAAGGAAATTCACGGTCATGTCTTTCACCTCTAAAATCCTGCGTCTTTACTCGCCTTCAGAGCGCCTGTTCCATCAGTTCGGGGCGTTTCTGCAAGTATCTGCGGGCCGGCTCCAGCATGGCCGCCAGCTCGCGCCCGACGGCATTCTTGAGGTCCATCGGATGGAGCTTGGCGGTCTGGAAAAGATGCCGAAGCTCGGGCGGGGAGGAAATCTCGATATCCCCGCCGAATTTGGCCGGGCGCTCGATTTTGAGCGGCCGCTCGCGCAAGACGAACGTTTCGGCCATCTGCACGATCGGGTTGTCTTCCACCGTTCCGGCGGGGCAATACGCATTCTTGAGCTTGCGCGCAATTTCCGTTTCGGAATCATGCACGAAGATGCACGAATCGGGGTTGGATTTGGACATTTTTCCGCTAATCAGCTTGTCGTCCTCGGTTGTGCTGGGGTCCATCCTTCCCGGCCCCGTGAGGCTGCCCAATAATGCGCAATGCACGGCCACGGGCTTTGGCTTTTTGAGCTTCTCCGCTATTTCACGCGCCAGCACGTGCACCTTGCGCTGGTCCATTCCCGCGTGCGCGATGTCGGCCTCCAGCGCCCAAATGTCCGCCGCCTGCATGGCCGGGTAAAGCAACGCCGACGCGGGCAGGGTGGTATCGCCCTCGGAACGACCCATGATGGTGGTACAGCGCAGCATGCGCTCCTTCGTGGTGTTCTTGGAGACATGCATGACGTCGCTCCAGTATCCGAGGCCCGCTTTCCCGTAAAGCTCGGAACCCAGCACGAAACGGACTTTGTCCGCCTGCTCCCCGTCCAATCCGGCCGCGAGCAGCGAGGCGTACATCGCCGATTTGAAATATCCTTTGGCGACCGTCTGGATCTTCTCCAGATCTCCGCCCAGCTTGCCGTTGAGGTAGGCATGGTAATCGGCGAGGAATATCGTCGGCTTGATGCCGGCGGCCATGAAATCCCGGATTTTGAGCGCCGTGCAAAGGCCGGTGCCCAAGTGCACCTTGCCCGAGATCTCGAAGCCGATGTAGTGGGCCGGGTGTGCCTTCGTCTCGAAGAGCGCGCGCAGCTCATCCTCGGTCAGCACCTCAAGGACCGCGCCTTTTTTGACGAGCGAGATTTTTTCTTCAATGTCCATGTGCCATTATGGGCTGGAAAAACCTATAAAGTGAGCCCGTCACGCCCGCCCGGGTACCCGCCATCCCGGGCCGCCATTCTCGTGTCATTTGATATATTCCACGCCTTCCACCCCGTAAAACTCCCGGTCTCCGGTCACGAACTTGCATTTGTTGACCTGGCTGAAGGCATAGCCGATGCAGTCGAAGAGCGAGAGATTGGCCGGTCGCCGCGCGGCCCGATAGCGGACGGCCGCTATCCAAATATCTAGGCTCACCGGCCTTGAATAGGGCCGGAATCTTTCCAGCCAGTAGCGGGCGGTCTTCTCGTTTGGTTTTTTGCACATCAGGGAATAGAACTCGGCCAGCGTGGAATCGGGGATGACGAACTCCTCCTTCGTGATATGCGCATATCCGGGCTTGTTCTCCAGCATCTCCATCAGCGCATAAGTGTCCAGGCAGCGCATGTGCTCACCGGTCCCATTCCCCTTCCAGTTCTCGGCGGTTGCGCCGTATGTCTGCCGCCGTGATGTGGACGCCGTTCTTGGGGCCCCAGCCGTACAGCTCCTCCAGCGGGCTCATGACTGGCACGATCCGCACCTTCACCTTCTGTCTCACTCCGATGCCGAGCGCCGCGAGGTCCGATCTCTTGAGGCGGATGCCCAACGAGTTGCCCCATTCTAGAACGGTTCCATGCACGTACGAGATCATACTAAATTATACTCTTGTATAATTAATAAGCCTTTCGGAGGCGACTTTCCACCGCTTTCCTCGCATCGTTCGCTGAGGCCAATGGATTCGCATCCGTCCGGCCTTCTTCCCTCTCCTCGCCGTATTCCCTCTTTGTTCCGTCCATCGTCCGTTATAGGGAATCCGACGTGTTTTTTAGGGAAATCGAGAAGGTTTTTTCATCCACTCCATCCCACTTCTTTTCCATCGACGTGCCGTAAAAAAGTATATAAACCTCTCGAAGGTTTCCAATAAGCCCTTCCACCATATGGTGTGGTCTTAAGGGCAGCCTACCACAATATATTGTGGTCGGTGCATAATATCGAATGTGGGAGACAACCGCCATTTTTCATTCATTTCATACGGGTGTAAGAGCATGGGAGAGAAGACCAAGGCCGGAGAAGAGAAGGCCACGACCGAGGAAATCGTCGTGCCGTCCAGCGGGGGCCTCAAGGTCCCGCGCCGCTTCTCCAAGAGCGGCGTGGATCCCTTCTCGCAGTTCGAGTACGAGCCCCGCACTTCGACCATCCGGAATCCCGACGGCTCGGTCGTCTTCTCCCTGACCAACATCGAGGTGCCCAAGGGCTGGAGTCAGGTGGCCACCGACATCCTCGCCCAGAAATACTTCCGCAAGGCCGGCGTGCCCCTCAAGGACGCGTCCGGCAAGCCCGTGCTGGACCCGGCGTCGGGCAAGCCGGTGTACGGCTCCGAGACCTCGGTCAAGCAGATCGTCAAGCGCCTCGCCAGCTCGTGGCGGTGGTGGGGCGAGCGGCACGACTATTTCTTCTCGGCCGAGGATGCGGAGGCGTTCGAGGACGAACTGGTCTACATGCTGCTTTCGCAGATGGCGGCGCCCAACTCGCCGCAGTGGTTCAACAACGGCCTCGCGCTCGCCTACGGCATCAAGGGGCACGCGCAGGGGCACTACCACGTCGATCCCAAGACGGGCCAGCCCGTCATGGCCGCCGACACCTACACGCACCCCCAATTGCACGCGTGCGCAGAATACCGCACTCAAATTTACACCGAAGGCGGAATCAGGCATATTGGCGAAATCGTTGAAGGCAACCTCGTTGGTGCCCAGGTGTTTGATGGGGAGGCCTATACGCCCATCTTGGCAGTCAAATACAATGGAGAGAAGGAAGTATTCAGGATTAGGCTCAGAAATGGCAATTATATCGACCTTACGCAAGACCATCTCGTGCTCTCGGCACAAGAGAGGAGAAAAGATGGCGGGAAATACGAATGGAAGGAAGTGAAGTCCCTGAGAGCCGGCATGAGGATGCAGCAGCCGCTTGTGCTCGATGTCCGGGAGAAAAACGTTTTCCCGGACGAACTCGCAAAAGCAAGGCTGGCCGGCTGGATAGTGGGGGACGGCTCGGTCGGAATATATGATGGAGTGATGAGGCTGGAAATCATAACTGTGAATGATGACGAGCATGAGTCGGTATTGGCAGACATTGGTGAGGTTTTCCCCATCGCCCATTATTGGGTGACGCGATTTAAGACAGACGATGAAAAACTGAAAGGAAGGAGAATCCATCTGTCCGGAAAGAAATTGCATGGCTTTGTGGACGAATATTCTCTCCTTCGGCAGGGCACGATGGTATCCGTTCCCGACAGGATAATGAAGGCCAGCCCGCAGGAGAAAAGGGAGTTCCTAAAAGCATTGTTCCAGGCGGACGGATGCGTCCGGATTGCAAAGGGAAACGCGAATTCCGGGAGCATCTGCCTGACAACGATATCCGACAACCTGAGCTTCGGAGTGTTGCAGCTTCTGAACAGCATCGGGATTTATTCCAGAATCAACCTCAATATTGACAAGCGCGAGAATAGATACGATACAAAACAAGTTCTTATTATGTACGGAAGCGCAAGACAGAGGTTTGCAGAGCAGATCGGATTCATCAGCACACAGAAAATGGCCAAGCTCGAGCTTCTTCAAAAGCTTGTCACAAACTCAAAAACACTCCCGATAATCCGGGAGGAGGAGATAATAGGGATTGAAAGCGAAGGCATCCGGAAAGTATATGACATCCAGACCGGAAGCGGGAAATTCCTGGCGAATGGGATTGTGGTGCACAATTGCTTTATCCAGTCGGTGCGCGACGACCTCGTCAACGAGGGCGGCATCTTCGATCTCGTCACGCGCGAGGCGCGCCTCTTCAAGTTCGGCTCGGGCACGGGGACCAACTTCTCCTCTTTGCGCAGCGCGGGCGAGCCCCTATCGGGCGGCGGCCGCTCCTCGGGCCTGATGTCCTTCCTCAAGATCAACGACCGCGCGGCGGGCGCCATCAAGTCCGGCGGCACCACGCGCCGGGCGGCCAAGATGGTCATCGTCGACATCGACCATCCCGACGTCGAGGAATTCGTCAACTGGAAGGCGCGCGAGGAGCAGAAGGTGGCGGCCATGGTGGCCGGCTCCCTCGTCATCTCCAAATCCCTCAACAAGGTCATGCGCGTCGCCCGCGAGCAGTCCACCACGGATTTCAAGGCCAACAAGGCCCTCAAGCAGGCGGTCGCGAACGCGCTCGCGCGCAGCGTCCCGCTCAACTACATCCTGCGCGCCCTCTCGCTGGCCGCGCAGGGCCGCAGCAGCATCGACTTCCCGGTGCTGGATACCCATTACGAGGGCGAGGCCTACACCACCGTGTCGGGCCAGAATTCCAACAACACCGTTCGCGTCTCCAACCGGTTCATGGAGGCCGTCTCGCAGGACGGCGAATGGGCGCTCCTGAGGCGCACCGACGGGCAGATCGCCCGCAAGGTCAAGGCGAGGGATCTCTGGAACCAGATATCCTTCGCGGCCTGGTCCTGTGCCGACCCCGGCTTGCAGTTCGACGACACCATCAACGAGTGGCACACCTGCCCCGAGGACGGGCGCATCAACGCCTCCAATCCGTGCGTCACGGGCGACACCCTCATATCTACCGAAGAAGGGATGGTGCGCATCGACCGGCTGACCGAAAAGGAAAGCAAAGTTCTGGGCTCGGACGGACGAATGCATCCCATCGCCCCGGCGTACCGGACCGGCATCAAGCCGGTCTGGCTTTTGCGCACAAAAGCCGGATTCTCCATCAAGTTGACTGCTGACCATATGGTGCAGACCCGCAATCGGGGCGACGTCCGGGCCAGCGAGCTTACCCGCGAGGACGTACTGATCCTCTCCCCGCCTTCGTTCGGCTCCGGCAAACTGGACCGGCGGGCCGCCGAGTTCATCGGCCTCCTGGTCGGCGACGGCTGCCTGATGGGCGATCAGGAGACGGCGATGGTGACGCTGGAACCCGAAGCCGAGGAAATGGCCTTTAGCGTCGCCCAGGGCCTCACCTCCTGGAAAGCGGAGCATGCCACGACCGGACACGAAATGCATCCGGTAAAGGTGAATCATCCGCAGCAAACCCTGCGGGTGGGAACCAGCGCGCGGGCGGTGGTGAACGAAGCGAAGCGGTTCGCCATACTCGACAAAGGCAGCGCCGCGAAGGCATTCACTCCCGCCGTGTTCGAGCTCGGGCGCGATTCCATATCCTCCCTCCTGCGCGGGCTTTTCAGCGCCGACGGCACGGTGGCAGATTACGGCGAGCGCAGCCAATATGTCTCGCTGGGCAGCTCCTCGATCGAACTTTTGGAGCAGGTGCAGCTGCTCCTGCTCGGTTTTGGCATCAAGGCCAAGCTGTACCGGAACCGGCGTCCGTCCGGCACAGAAACCAATCTTCTGCCCGACGGGCGCGGAGGGACGAAAGAATATCCGGTCCGGCAGATGCACGATCTGCGCATCAGCCGCTCGTCGCGCATCCTGTTCGAGCGCGAGATCGGTTTTCTTGCTTCCAGCCCAAAGGCCTCGGCCCTATCCCGGCTCAACGCCCATGTCGGGACCTATGCGGATGCGCTTGATGACCGGCTCGAGAGCTTGGAGTCGCTGGGGAAGCAGCCCGTGTACGACTTGACCGAAACCCAGACCCACCATTTTGTCGCCAATGGCCTGGTGGTCCACAATTGCTCGGAATACATGTTCCTCGACGACACGGCCTGCAACCTCGCCAGCATCAACCTCGCCAAATTCCTCGACGAGGAGAGCGGGCTGTTCGACATCGAGGGCTACCTGCACGCCCTCCGCGTCTGGACCGTCGTGCTGGAGATATCGGTGCTCATGGCCGGCTATCCCTCCAAGGAGATCGCCCTGCGCTCCTACCGCTACCGCACGCTGGGCTTGGGCTACGCCAACCTCGGCACCGTGCTCATGGTGCTGGGCATCCCATACGACAGCCCGCCGGCGCTGGCCGTGGCCGGCGCGCTCACCTCCATGCTCACCGCGCAGGCCTACGCCACGTCGGCCGAGATGGCGCAGGCGCTCGGGCCGTTCGAGGCCTACGAGCGCAACCGTGAGCACATGCTGCGCGTGGTGCGCAACCACCGGCGCGCGGCCCACAACGCGCCGGCCAACGACTACGAGGGCCTCACCATCAAGCCCATGGGCATCGACCCGGCCCACTGCCCCCGCTATCTGGCGGAGGCCTCGCGCCAGGCATGGGACCGCGCCCTCTCGCTGGGCGAGCGCTGGGGCTTTCGCAATGCGCAGGCGACCGTCATCGCGCCCACGGGCACCATCGGCCTGCTGATGGACTGCGACACCACCGGCGTCGAGCCGGATTTTGCTATCGTCAAGTTCAAGAAACTGGCCGGCGGCGGGTATTTCAAGATCGTCAACCACTCGGTGAAGAAGGCGCTCAAGCGCCTCGGCTACTCGGCGTCCGAAGTCGAGGACATCGAGAAGCACGCGAAGGGGCACGGCACGCTCGCCGGCTCCCCCGTCCTCAACCGCGAGAGCCTGCTTTCCAAGGGCATCCCGGCCGACAAGCTCGACCTCATCGAGCGGCAGATGCCCTCGGTGTTCGACATCCGCTTCGCCTTCAACGCTTTTACGCTCGGCGAGGACCTCCTGCGCCGGCTCGGCGTGTCGGATGCGGATCTGCGCAACCCCAAGTTCGACCTCCTGCGCTTTTTGGGCTACGGCAAGGAGGAAATCGGCGCGGCCAACGATTACGTGTGCGGCACCATGACCCTTGAGGGCGCGCCTCACCTCAAACCCGAGCATTATCCCATCTTCGACTGCGCCTCCAAGTGCGGCAAGAAGGGCCAGCGGTTCATCCCCTATGCGGCCCACATCCGCATGATGGCCGCCACCCAGCCCTTCATCTCTGGCTCCATCTCCAAGACCATCAACATGCCGCGCGACTCCTCCGTCTCCGACGTGCAGGAGGCCTACCTCCTCTCCTGGCGCAGCATGCTCAAGTCCAACGCCCTCTACCGAGACGGCTCCAAGCTCTCCCAGCCGCTCAACGCCACCTCGGATGCGGAAGAGGAGGAGCTGGCGGCCCTCCAGCAGCTGGCCGACGAGGCCGAGAAGGTGATGGATTCCGAGGCGGTGCAGGCCGTGCCGGTGCAGTCCATGCTCCAGCGCCACAAGCTGCCTTCCCGCCGCCGCGGGTTCGTGCAGGAGGCGCGCGTGGGTGGGCACAAGGTGTACCTCAAGACCGGCGAATACCCGGACGGCTCTCTAGGAGAAATCTTCATCGACATGTACAAGGAGGGCGCCGGCTACCGGGCGCTGCTCAACTGTTTTGCCATCGCGGTGTCGAAAGGATTGCAGTACGGCGTGCCGCTCGAGGAGTTCGTGGACACCTTCACGTTCACGCGCTTCGACCCGGCCGGGCCGGTCTCGGGGCACGAGGCCGTCAAGAACGCCACCTCCATCGTGGACTATGTGTTCCGCGTCATCGGCTACGAATACCTGCACCGCACCGATTTCGTGCACGTCAAGTCCGTGGAGAAGGCACCGGAAGCCGCGCAGACCCGTTTGTTGCCGGGCGATTCGGCTCCGCCCGAACCGCCCCGATCCGACGAAGATTCCCAGCACGGGCGGATTCAGGAGGCCAAGGCGCTTGGCTACACCGGAGACACGTGCGGCAACTGCGGCTCGATGAAAGTGAAGCGGAACGGCAGCTGCACGGTTTGTATTGATTGTGGCGAGACGAGCGGGTGCTCGTAGAAGGCGTTTTTTTTATTTTTTTGTAATTTTTATTGGTAATTATAAAACAAAAGCCACCAGTTTATAGGTGGTTTTGTGAACATAACTGAATTCAAGTCCGTCGTGAAAACAGACAAAAGCGCGGCCAGATACTTCAAGCGGTTGTGTGCGAAAAAAGGCCATCATTTTTGCCCGAACTGCGGCAGGTCAAATCCGTATCATCTCTTCTCCGGAAGATACCGTTGCAGGCGTTGCCGCTCGGACTTCAACCTGTTCAGCGGACGCTGGCTTTCCAGCGTCCGGCTGCCGCCAGCCCAATGGCTCTGGATGATTAAGCTCTTTGATTTGGAGGTGAGCACCCGCAGGGCAGCCTACGAATTGGACATCAGCTATCCCACCGCGCTGCGGGCCATGGATGCCATCCGCAATGCAATCATAGACAACAGCCAGGTGCCCAAGGAGCTGGAAGGTGAGGTTGAGATGGACGAATCCTATTTTGGTGGAACACGCAAGGGCAAACGCGGCAGAGGGGCGGCTGGCAAGGTGCCGGTATTCGGAATTATCGAGAGAAAAGGCAGGGTCTGGGTGCAGCCGGTGAAGGATGTGACGGCCGACACCTTGATGGGCGCAACGGTGCGCAAGGTGCGCCACGGCAGCCTGGTCTACACGGACAAATGGAGGGGCTATGACTCATTGATGCTCTATGGCTATTCCCGCAAGGTCATCAACCATTCCAAGCACTTTGTGCGGCAGAATGTCCATATTAATGGCATGGAGGGCTTCTGGTCCTATGCCAAGCAGCGGCTGATGAAGTTCCATGGGGTGGACCCATGGAAGTTCCCCATGTATCTCAAAGAGCAGGAATTTCGCTACAACAACCGCGATAAGGATATATTTCCTCTGGTGGCAACGTATCTTACAAGAATGAAAGAATAAGGAAAATCAGGTGGCTAAAGCTTTACAATTACC
>JAHFEC010000011.1 GCA_023248665.1 Microcaldota archaeon
TTTGGCGCGCCGCTCATTTCCACAATGCCCCCTGCATTGTCAGTGATGGGGCCGAAGGTGTCCATGGCCAATATGTATGCGGCTGTTGCCAGCATTCCCATTGTCGCAATGGCAGTGCCATAAAGTCCGCCATTGGGCACGCCCGAATTGGAGCCGAGCCAGAAAGCGGCGAAGAGGGCGAGCGCTATTGCCACCGTGGCGGCAAATGTGTTCTCAAGCCCGACAGCAAAGCCCGCGATGATGTTGGTCGCGGGCCCTGTCTTGGAGGCCTCGGCAATGGATTTGACCGGCCGGTATTTGCATTCGGTGTAGTATTGGGTGATATACACAAACGCCACAGAAAGCAACAGCCCGACCATGCCGGCCCCGAATAAGTAAAGGTTGTTGTCCAAGAGCCAATAGACTGCGATGTAAAAGAAAATGGCCGCCAATATCGAGGTCACGTAATAGCCCCGGTTGAGCGCCGCCATCGGGTCCTCGTTCTCGCCGGCTTTCACCGACAATATCCCGACGATGGAAGCGATGATGCCGAACGCGCGCGCCACCAGCGGGAACATGATGCCCGCCACCCCGAACACGGGGTAGAGCGCGACGCCCAGTATCATGGCGCCGATGTTCTCGGCCGCCGTGGACTCGAACAGGTCGGCGCCGCGCCCGGCGCAGTCGCCCACGTTGTCGCCCACCAGGTCCGCGATGACGGCGGGGTTTCGGGGGTCGTCTTCCGGGATGCCGGCTTCCACTTTGCCGACCAAGTCGGCGCCCACGTCGGCGGCTTTGGTGTAGATGCCGCCGCCCAGCTGGGCGAAGAGGGCCACGAACGACGCGCCGAAACCGAAGCCCACGATCTGGAACGGGGTGGTCTGCGGGTCGGCCCCCAAGAGCACGAACACGAGCGACACGCCCATGAGCGACATGGCCACAATAAGCAGGCCGGACACGGCCCCGCCGCGCATGGCAATGGTGATCGCCTTCGAAATCGATTTGTCCACGGCCGCCGCGGTGCGCAGGTTGGCGCGCACCGCGATCCACATGCCGATCACGCCTGCGATGGCCGAGCAGGCCGCGCCCACGAGGAACGAGAAGGCCGTCTTGAAGGCCAGGTCGCCCTTGTTGGCGAGCACGCCGTATGCCAGGAAGATGATCAGCGCAGCCACGATCGCGAGCGCCGCGATGGTGGTGTACTGCCTCTTGATGAACGCCTCCGCGCCCTCGCGGATGGCCTCTGCGATCTCCTGCATCTTCGCCGGGCCCTGGTCCTGGTCCAGCACGTATTTGGCGAAATAGAGCGCCATCGCAACTCCGATGATGCTGATCCCGAAAACGAGCATCAGGGGGTCGACGGCCATTCCGAATAGTAATGGTATCACTTTTTCTACCTCCGAATCAGATTGTTTTTACAGTTTGACGACTCTGAGTTGTTGATTTGGGCCCTTTTAATCCTTTCTTTTTACCTTCACGAACTCCATCGCGCGCGCGCTTTTGTATATCTTGAGCACGTGCCCTTTTCGCAGCGGTTTCTGGAACTGCCCGTCCACCACCACGTCCGGCTTGCTTTGGATGCTCTGCGCGTCCTTGCCTGTGCGCCGATGGTATCCAAAATCCTCCTGCACCACGCACCGCATGCCCCCGTCAAGGAGCGTCGGCCTGAACTGGCGCAGGTGGGGGGCGATGGCCACGATCTGATACCTATTCGAGCGGGGCGGCATCTTCCGGCCGCCGCACGAATAGGCATAAGCGCCCGAGCCGGTGGCGGTCGAGAAAATCACGCCGTCCGCGCGGAAGCGGTGGATTCTCTTCCCGGCCCGGATCTGGATGTGCATGAGCCGGTGCTGGCGGTTCCGGATGACCACCTCGTTGAGCGCATCGGGCAGGCGCTCGCCGTCCAGTTCGGCCGAGAGCATGAGCCGTCGCTCAAGCGAAAACCCGTTCATTGCCAGTGCGCCAAGGTCTTTTCGCCAGCGCTCAATCCTCGTCTGGCAGAGCTTGCTGGTCTTCGAGCCGATGGCGAAGAAAGGCTTGAGGTGCCGGTTCTTATTGTACAATAGGGTGCCGTCTCCCGAGATGGCGATGATGATCTGCGCCTGTGCGGGCCGCCGCACATCCACTCCTCGCTCCTCAAGAAAGCGCCTGATCTCGCGCACCAAGGCCCGCGCGGACGGCTTTTTGGGGTTGCACAATATGGCGGCGGATTCAAGTTTCATGGGCGTCCTCTTTTCAAGTATGGGCATCTTGCGGGCCTCTTCATCACGTTATGCGCAATTGGATGGGCACGATGAATGTTTCAGTGGGCAGGCCGGAGCCCGATGCAGGGGTAGCTGTCACGTTCAGGTATCCGGAGTATAAACCATATTTGTTGCCGGCCACGCTCGCCGTGATGACATGCGTGATTGGAGTTGCGCCGCTTGCAAAATTCGTGTCCGGATTTGAGCCAAAGAAGCCGCATATCATGGCTACCTGGCAAGTAATCGTATACTCAATCTTGGAATAACTTACATTCGCCCGGTTGCGCACCGCCATGAGCATATTGCCGCTGGAATGCGAGCCGCCGTTGTTGTTATAGTAGAGCCCCGTCACATTGAGCTCCAGCCTTCCGGCCGGCATGATGCTCACGCCGGTCCCATTGTTATAAATCAGCATCGCCGCCCGCCCGTTCTGCGCCGGCCAGTTCCCGCTCACCAAGAATGGCAGTTGCATGGATGCGTCGCCCATGTTCTCCACGTACAAATCCAGCACGTTCTTGCTGATGTTGCTCCGACTCAAGTCCGCCTGCGCCGGGATGTCGATAAGCACCTGCTGCCTTGCGTATTTGCCCTGCTTCCAGACGTCGGTCGCGCCCGCGCCCACCACCGAGATGGCGTGCGTGGCCTGCTGGTATTGCGCCTTGAGCGCGTACTGGGAATAGAGCCCGTTGAAGGTCACCATCAGGACGGCCAGCACCACCAGCATGACGGCGCTGATGATCGTGTATTCGAGGGACACCTGCGCGCGCCTTCCCATGCGCCCGCCGCGTTTGCCTGCGCCATTATCCAAGCGATTGCCGGCCCTATCGCCCATGCACCTGCCTTCTTCCCCGTCCATGCTCTTCTTGCGCCGGGGTGATTTTTAAGCATGCGGCTGCCTATCCTAGCCATGCAACTGGCCGTCGTGCCCCCTCTCTATCCTGCCATTGATCTGGCCTTGGCCCACTGCAAAGCCGGCGGGGTAATCTGCTACCCCACCGACACGCTCTACGGGCTGGGCGGGGACGCCACGCGCCCGGACGTGGTCGAACGGATCATGGACATCAAGGGGCGGGGCATGCAAAGCCCGTTCTCGGTCATCTTCGCGGATCTGGGCATGGCGCGCGAGTATGTCGAACTGGACGATAAGACTTCGCGCATTCTTTCCAAGCACCTGCCCGGCCCGCTCACCTTCATGCTCCCTGTAAGGAAAAAACTGCCTGTCACGCCCGGCCCGCTCCTGGGCTGTCGCATTCCGGCAAGCGAGTTTTGCCTTGCGCTGGCCCGAAAATTCGGCAAGCCTCTCATCACCACCAGCGCGAACCGGCACGGCCGCCCGCCCGCCGCGTCGGCACAGGAGCTGGACGAGATCATCCTCAACCGCGTGGATCTGCTGGTGGACGGCGGGCCCTGCCCAGCCGGCGTGGGTTCCACCATTGTGGATTTGGCCGGGATGCGGATTATGCGGGCCGGCGCGGCCGATCCGGCCGCCCACGAGATGTTGAAGGCCTTGGGCAAAGCATAGCGGGCGTTCTTATGCCTCGTTCTCCTCCCTCTTTTAGGCCGCGTTCTTCCCTCCCTCTCATGTCATTTGAGTGCCGTGGCCACGCCCTCTGTCTTTGCGTGCCCAATTCCGTCTATCCTCCCAGCGACGATTCACAATTGCTGGCGCAGGCCGCGCTCGATGCGTGTTCTGGCGATGTGCTGGAGATGGGGTGCGGCAGCGGCGCGGTGAGCCTCCTGCTCGCGCTGGGGGGAAAATGCGCAAAAATCGTCGCCCTCGACCTAAACCCCGAAGCGGTCTCGTGCGCGAAAGCCAATGCCAAGAAAAACAAAATAGGCGGGAAGAAAATAAATTTCGTCGTATCGGACCTGTTTTCCAGCTTCCCGCCCTCTTCGCGTTTCGACTTCATCCTCTTCAACCCGCCCTACATGCCGACCGAGGGGAAAGAGACGCTTTCCGGCCATATTAACCATGCTTTCGACGGCGGAAAGGACGGGCTCGACACCGTGGCCCGTTTTCTGGCCCAGGCCAAAAACCATCTTGCGCCCGGCGGGAAAATTCTGCTCGTCATCAGCTCGCTTCAGCCCAAGGAGAAATTGGACAAATTGCTGGCCCGAAACGGTTTTCATGCAGAAGTGCTGGCCGAAAAGCGGTTCTTTTTCGAGAAATTGCAGGTGCTGGCGCTTTGCCTACTTCCTTGATTTTTCTTCATCCAGCATCTTTTCGACCGCCTCAAGAAAGCCGTTTGCCATCCTTATGGCATCTTCGGCCTCTTCTTCGTCGCTTTCGTCATTGCGCTCCAGCGCATACATTATCTCGTGCCGATGGAGCCGGAGCGCCCCGAATTCAGTCATGTATTTGCGCTCGATTTTGTCAGCATATCTCTCCTCAAGAAATACCCCCAGTGCGTAATGGCTTCTTTCCTTATACCCGTCCTTGAAGAGAAGGGCGCGTGCCGTGTGGAACATTGAAGTATATGCATTCACAATGGCGCCTTCCCATATCCGGTGCCCGTTCTCCTTTTCTGCCAGTTCAAGCTTGTGGGCCGCGATTTCAAGCGAGGAGTGCGCCTTGGCCAAATCTGGCGCGATGCGGGCCAGCAGCCCTTTATCTACGCAATCCTTGACATTCACGTTATCACCGGTCTGTGCCCATAAAGCACGATTGACTCATAGATGACATTCTCGTAGAACACCTTGTTCTGCGAGGCCTTTTTCTTCCATTCGGCCGGACTGTATATGAGTGCGTTGATTTCGTTCGGGAAGCGCCCCATAAGCCCCAAGCTTATTGATTTTGGGGGGTTATGGGCGATGATAAGCAAATCCAAATCGCTCTTCTCGTCATCTGTCCCGCGCGCCGTGCTGCCATAGATTAAGATGCACTGCAAGTCGGGGATTTTTCCGACGATGTTCTTCACGAGCCCTGATTCCTCCATCTTGCTTGTTGTGAAAAGGATTTTCCACTGGCGCGCCAACGGGCTTTCCAAATTTGTCCTGTACTGGTGGGTACGGCCAATCCTGTCTAATGTGGCAATGCCGGTTTTTTCCATGTATCCCAGCGCGATGGATGCCATGGCCGGGCTCAATCCTGCCGCCTTGGCAAGCTCCCGCGTGGAGAATGCCTTGTTCGGGCGGGCGGCAATGGTTTCAATGGCTTTGATGATTGCATATTGGTTTAGCATGACTATTCTATTGGGTATATATCTATTTAATTATATCTAATAATATAAATTCTATTTAATTAAACATATGTCTAATATATTAGACATAAATTCTCTTTTCCCAAGCAATTCTTTTTATGGTTTGGACTAGGATAAATTCCATGCCAAAAAAGAATTTTCGCATCATCCTCGTCGGCACCGAATACGAGCTGAATCTGGGCGCCATCGCGCGCCTCATGGCCAATTTCGGACAGTCCCCACTCTATCTGGTCAACCCCCAATGCGAAATCGGTTTCACGGCCCGAATGCACGCCAAGCATGCCACAAAAATATTGGAGAAAGCCAAAATATGTTCCAGCATCGCCGAGGCCGCCAAAGGCTGCTCCTTCGTCATCGGCACCACCGGCGTTCTGCGCCGGCACCGCAAGGCCCTGCGCCATCCCCTCCCGCTTGAGCATTTGCGCGCGCGGCTGGCCGAAAACAACACGCCCGGCCCCATCGCCGTCCTCTTCGGCCCGGAAGGGAACGGGCTGGGCGAAGAGGACATCAAGCGCTGCGACGTGCTGGTGTCGGTGCCGACCGATCCTCATTATGCGGTGATGAACCTCTCGCACGCCGTGGCCGTGGTGCTCTACGCGCTGGTTGCGCAAGAGAAGCGCATGAAGTCCGTGCGGGTCCCGGCCGACCCGCACGAGCTGGGATTCCTCAAGAAGGCGTTCGACCAACTCGCCGGGCGTTATTCTCACCGCCTGAACGATCCGGCCAAGACGAAGCTGGCTTTCCAGCGCGTGCTCGGCCGGGCGGTGCCCGACGAGGTGGAAGTGCGCGCGATGCTGGCCGTCGTCCATCAGGCGCTCCGGGAACTGGAAGGGAAGAAGAAACAACAATGATCCTCTTAGTTGGTGGGAATAAAGTGGGAAGTATTATAAACCTCTTCTGCGCAAATATTCACACGCAACCATCAGATGAGGTGTTATCCATGAGCACGATCCAGTCCAACGTCCCGGCCGGCGGCCCGTCCAACTTAAGCCAAGCCTCGTCTTTACTTCATCGGGCGTAATGCGCGCATCAATCGTTTCAACCAGCAATGCCCGCTCATCGCGCGGGCCGATGAATTGAAGCTCGACGCCTTTACTGCGGGCATCGGGCGGCCGTCCAACCCGTTCTCAATCTATTATGGCGTGAACATCAGCCCGTACAAGGAGCCGTTGGACCAGTTCGATCCTCTCCTGCTGATCCGCCTCTGGAACCGGATGCTCCAAAAAGACGCGTCCAACGGCGATCCGGCCCCCCACTGGAAGCTGGCCGTCTTTGTCGCAGGGAAATACCGCCTCCTCAACCTGCGAGAGGATCAGGAACCGTTCTCAAGAGTGAAGCAGTGGGAAGTCGAAGAGCTGCGCAAAAAGAGCCTTTTTGAGCGCGCGGCCCGCGGGCTGGGAATGGAAGAGGAGGTGTCGGTGTTCATCACGGACCAGCTTTGGGAAGACACCCGGTATTGGCAGGCGTTATGCCTGCTTATCGAACGGAAAGCGGATATGCCCAACCTGCGCGCTTTCCGCGACCCGGACAAGGCCGTCCAGTTCGGCGACCTCCCCCGTTATCTTCTGGGCGGCATCACGGACTCTCAGCGCGAGCGGCTCGCCTGCTTCAAGGGCTGCGAGCTCTATCTTTACGCCGAGCTGGCCGAGGCCTACTTCCTGCGCGACGTCTACGGCGTGGCGGCCAAAATCGGCCCGCAGTCCGAGGAAGAATATGACCGCTACTTGCGGCCCGATTTCTCCATCGTGCAGATGAAAAATCCGCTCGCCTTGGACAGCCGGCCCGGGCGGGAGATGCCCGCGATCCCCTACATCGGCCTGAGGGGGGAAGAGCGTATCTGGGACAAGGACTTCGAGATCAAGCCGGGCGAGAACCCGCTCAAAGGAGCGATCGTCGTCGAATCGAAATTCTCCCAAGCTTCGGATTATCCTGGCGGTCCGCTGGACCAGTACCGCGCGCGCCTAGAGCTAGGCTCCCGAAACGGCGGAGAATCCCTGAAGGACGTGGCCGACATCAAAATCGCGCGGGGAGCCGACGGCATCGCCAATCTGTCTCGGATGGTCTATGATTACGCCGAACAGGTCTTCGGCGCGAAGGGGAGGTCGTGGATATGATCGACCTGAGATACTCCTCTCTTTCGGCCTCTCTCCCTCCAGAGGTAGAATCTGCCTTGGTGCAAGCCCTGTCCGCCATCCACAGTTACCCGGACGCGGCTTATGCCGATCTCAAGGAGGCGCTAGCCCAAGACGCCGGCCTCACACCTAAGAATATCGCTGTTGGGAACGGATTGGACGACGTGATTGACCAATTGAGCCGCATCCTGCCCGAGCCCTTCTGGATTCCGACGCCCGCGTTCTGTGAATTCGCCCGCGCCGCGAAACGGAACGGGAAGGAGATCCGACTCGTGCCCTGCCTGAAAGAAGGCCGGATGAGCACAGGGCCCCTGCAAAACGCGGATAGCGGAACCGTCTGGCTCGCGAACCCGAACAATCCCACCGGCGGCGCCTATGATAAATCGGAATTGGGGGGTTTGTTCTCGAAGAGCCGTGCAATCATCGTTATGGACGAAGCCTATTTCGAATTCTGCCAAAAAGAGCTTCTCCCGGACGCTCTTCTCCACCCCAACGTCCTGCGCCTCCGCACCTTCTCGAAAGCAATCGGCCTGCCCGGCATCCGCCTCGGGTATCTCATGGCCGATGAGAAATGGGTGAAGCGGTTTGAGGAGAACCGACCTTTCTTTCCACTCAACAGCCTGGCCGCGTCAGCCGGGAAATGTTTGCCCGCATTGCGCAAGAACGCCAAACTGCGCGTGGATCAAATCACCAAAACGCGCGAAAGTTTTTCCGCTCGCCTGCGCAATGCCGGCTACTGCGTGCTGCTTTCCCAGACCAATTTCGTTCTGGTGGACACCGGGAGCGAGCGGAAAACGAAACAGATGCTGGATGCGCTGGGGCAGGGAGGCGTGAAATTATTGCCGCCATGGGACGAGGAATTCACCGCTCTGCCCGACCACTATATCCGTTTCGTTATCGGAACGGAAGAAGAGATGGGCCGCGTGGCGCAAGTGCTGGAGGAAATGAGGAACGAGGACGGGGGCATGCGGCCGGTCCGTCCATCCTGATCGCGCGCCCGGCGGCCGATATGCGTGGCTAATCCGTTTCCATGCGCTTCTGCGCATACTTCAGGAGCGAGGGGGGGCATTTTTCGTCCGCGAGGATTTGGCTCAGTGCCTCTGGGGCTTTTTTCTTGAGCAGGATATCCACTACGGCGTATTTGAACGCGTAGCTGGACCGCGAATTCCGCATCCGGGTGAGGACCACGTCTGTTTGACCCTGATCAAGCAAGAGCACGACAAGGGGCATGGTCGCTTCCAGCGCAGGTTTATCCTCGCGCATCATAGCCAGGTCCGCGATGTTCTGGGCCAGCTTCGGGCCCGCCTCCTTTTTCAAAAGGACCCGCCGGACCTCGTCATCGGCGCAGAATTTCCGGATCTTCTGGCCCGCCTCCGGGAACCAGCCGCCGAGAAGGGAATATTCGATGTCTTCCATCGCCCGTGTTATCGGATTGCGATGGTATCCATTCCCATCCGCGCGCTCCGGCTCGGCGATCCGGGGGGTGGCGCCCCGTATGCCGTCCAATGTGCGCAGAAAGAAATCTCTGTATCCTTTCGTCTGCGGGTTTATCGTCCGGCGCTTTTTTGTGGTCGTTTTCAGCGTCATGAGTAATACATGGAAAGCAAGCAATAAATACGTATCTGGCTTGCGCTAGGCAAAAAGTTTGGCACGCTTCAAGGCTAAACCCGAAGATTAGTATGAAACAACTCGAAAGCTGTCTCACGACATGGTAAACCTGCAAAGGTCTACCAAGCAAAGTCTCGCAATCCCTGCACTCGCAAAATGTCGACTCAAGACTACTCCCCTGCAAAGGTTTGTAGTTTTGGAGGTGATCTATCCGCAGGTTCCCCTACGGATACCTTGTTACGACTTAGCCCCCCTCATCCAATCTGTGTTCGACAACCTCAAGAAAGGTCGCCTCACACGAACCGAACTTGGGTGACTTGACGGGCGGTGTGTGCAAGGAGCGGGGACGTATTCACCGCTCGATGTTGACAAGCGATTACTAGGCATTCCAGCTTCATGGGGGCGAGTTTCAGCCCCCGATCCGAACTGAGCATATGTTTGTGAGATTAGCTTCCCCTTTCGGGGTTGCAGCCCATTGTCATATGCATTGTATGCCACGTGTAGCCCGGGAGATTCAGGCTATACTGACCTACCGTCGCCGTCTCCTTCCTCCCATTTAACACGGGCAGTCCGCACAGGGTGCACCTCCCCCGGAGGGGAAGTTGGCAACAGTGCGCGACGGTCTCGCTCGTTACAGGACTTAACCTGACAGTTCGCACCACGAGCTGACGATGGCCATGCAGCACCTCTCGGCTCGTTGGGTAAGACCTTCAGTCTGACCTTCATTCTGCCGTCGCTCCCGGTAAGATTCCCGGCGTTGTATCCAATTGAACCGCAGCATCCACGCCTTGTGGTGCTCCCCCGCCAATTCAGGAAACAGCAACAACCAACCTCGCGAGCCTGTCTTTCTTTGATTCGTGCAGGGAATGGATTTTCCCCGCAAATTTAATCATGCTCTCTCTTCGCGTGATGCGAAATTGCCAGACCCCTCCCGTATATGTTAGGTTGGTCGGCATAATCCCGCATTTGCAAAGAAAATTTCGGATGAATATCAATGTTTCTTTGTTCTTCTGGTCAAAGGAAATATATCTTTGAGTTGCGCATTCCGGTTTCCAAGGCAGTCCGCCTTCGGCGTCCCAGAAACCACTGACATACCACCACACCTCGTCGTCCAAGGACGATTTGATTATGGCTGGCGTCGGCCAATCCCCTTGCGGCTTCTTATATTCCGAGATTGCCAATAACGCGCCAACGGGCTTTCTCCCGTTTGCGCGAAGCAGGTTCCCCCTGATTCTTGTCCGAAACCCGAACAATTCAGAGAGAATTGCAGCAATCTCCAAGAGCCATTTGGGTTCATCTTGGTAAATCCTCAACTCGTAGTTTTTCCCTTGCCTCACATCGAAACTTCCATCTCGTAAGGCTCCCAGCAAATAACACAATTTCGCCGTCATATAACCTACACTCTTCGTACCGTTAATAAACGATGCAAAGGGTAAGTTTCCGGTCGTTATTTGCCAAGACGGTTGCGTCCGTTTTTTCCTTTAAGTTTCAACCTTGCGGCCGTACTCCCCAGGTGGCAGACTTAACACTTACGCTACAGCACTGCATGAACCCGAAGTTCATGCAACACCACAGTCTGCATAATTTACTGCTAGGGCTACTCGGGTATCTAATCCGATTCGTTCTCCTAGCCTTCGTCCCTCACGGTCGGACGTGTTTTGGTCGGGCGCCTTCGCCACTGGTAGTCCTTGCAGGATTACAGAATTTTACCTCTACCCCGCAAGTACTCCCGACCTCCCCCACTCCCAAGCCAGCCAGTATCCGCTGCACGCCTGACGGTTGAGCCGCCAGATTTCACAGTGGACTTAACTAGCCCGCTACGGACTCTTTAGACCCAATATTCGTGGATACCACTCGCTCTGCCAGTATTACCGCGTACCGTGCCGATGCTGATGCATTTCATCGCATGGCGGCTGGCACTGGTCTTACCCAGATCTTATTCTGCCAATTGTTTGGATTGGCCAAAAGATAGGGAGAAAAATCCCCCTACCACTCGGAGTTCCCCTGTCACGCTTTCGCGCATGGCAAAGGTTTCGCGCCTGCTGCATCCCGTAGGACTAGGGCCCTTGTCTCAGTGCCCTTCTGGGGGCTCCAACTCCCATTGCCCCTACAGATTATCGGCTTGGTGAGCCGTTACCTCACCAACTACCTAATCTGCCGCAGTCTCATCCTCAGGCCTCATGACTCCGATTCGCCATAAGGTTTGACCCATCAAGCATTCCAGCATAGGTGGGCGATCAGGAATTAACCCCAGTTTCCCGGGGGTATGCCTGTCCTGAGGGCAGATTGACTACGTGTTACTCAGCCGTACGCCGTCCACGATGGTCGTGAACTGACTTGCATGGCTTAATCGTACTCCGATAGCAGTATCCTCCAGCAGGATCAACTGGAGTCACTATTCGCAAAGTGCATTAAAGTTTGACGGTTAGCACTCACTAATCTTCGTATGGTTCCTTGAAGCGTGCGTCGAATATCACAGGCGTGACATTCCCATTTCGCGGCAGATGGAATGGGTTAAGTGATTAACACAAACAACCGGACGCGGTTCGGCTTGCTGCATAGAGGCATCAAGCCGGTGGCCATTGATAGCGTAGTGCAAGTATTTAAAGGTATCGTCGAAATCTTCGTAAAAGCCGCGAAAAAATAAATAAGAGGAAAGAAGGGTTTACTTGTAATCGCCGTAGCCGTATTGTTCCACGTTCTTCTTGGCGTCCTTATAGCTCAATCCGGGATTATAGTTCATCTGTTTGAGGGCAAAGAAGTTGACGCGATCCTGTTCGCTTGGCCCCGCGCCGTTCCTTGTGATTTTCTTGAACTCATTTTTTCCCATCCCGTTTCCCGGATAAACGAGTATCCTTCCGCCGTTTACTTCTGCCATATCCACACCTCACTAATAAGGGAATTATCCCTTGTCGCCTATTTTAGAACTAAGCTTGAAATATAACAAAAATAATTTATTTGTATTGGATAAAACAATACAAAATCCGCCTCACGGGCGTCTTTCGGTCCATTCGGCGCGGGCCTTGATCTCCTTTCCGTATCTTTTCTTGATTGGCTCGACTTTGCCTTCCGGCGTGCGGGCCGGCCTCGAGTTCGCATTGTACCGCTCGCCGACGCCGCGCATCTCCTCGGTCGTCATGTCCGGGCGCGCTCCTTTGAGAATGAGCACGGCGGTGGCCATGCGAAGCGCCTTGGCGTAATTGGTCATCTCGCGCTTGAAGGGCGCGAGGTTTCGCGTCAAGGGTTCGTCCGGCCGGCGCGCACGCCCGAGCTTTTGCGGCTCCACGAGGACGTGGCCGGGCCTTCTTTTCCGGCCTTTGCCGACCGGGCTTGTCGTCTGCACCAGCACCAGCGGCTCCCATTCTCCTTTTTTCGTCGGGGCCATGCCGACGTCATTGCCGATCGGCGGATAGCCCCACGACGACAATTTCGCATTGACGATGTCCCGGCGCTCGCTCACATCGCCGACGGTCCCGCCAGTCAGTTGGAACGGGCCGGTGCCATTGGACATTCCGCCCGTCGTCCCGCTGGCTTTGGGGTCCCATGCGCATTCCTTCCCGACGATGGAATGCAGGAGGATTACCGGGATGCCCTGATTCTCGGAGCAAATGTAATTCGCCGAGATTTCCCCGGTCAGGGCGTTCTTGGAGACGTTCAGGCTCGGGCCCCACATTTTGAGGCCGCAAAACTCGAACAGTTTTCCTCGATAAGACCAATACCGTTCGGCGTCCTGGACGATCTCATCGAGATGCGCCGCGAGCTTCCGTTCGATCCATCCTTGCGAGCGGCCCTGCTCTTTCGCGAGCACGGCATATCCGGCCACTTCCGGGAGCTTGAGAAGGGCTTGGACGGTCTGGGTGTTTTTCCGGGCGCCGGCCGATTTTTCCTCCGGCTGCTCGTCCTCTCCGGCCGGTCCGGCCGCGTTCTTCTCGCCGTTTTTCATTCCTGCCAGGAACGCGTTCTGCCCCCGATACGCATCCGTCAGTTCTTTTTTGAGCTGCGCCGATTTTTTTCGCAGCTCTCCCAGATATGCAGCCTTTTGCTGTGCGCTCAGGCGCGCGTCCCAGACAATCGCATCCTGTAGCTGCTTCGCGCTGAATTTTCCCGATCCGAGCGCGTTTATTTTCTGGTAAACATTGGCGTATTTGCGGGCCGGATCTTCGTCATGTATGATCACGTATATGCGCTGGCCGGCCTCGGCATTTGCAAAAAGCTTGGCGCCCGCATTATCTTTCGCAAGCTCGCTAATCAGGCGATGGCCGCCCAAGAGCCTGGCTTTCTCGGCGGCAGAAAACTGGCCGCTCATCACAATCCCGTCGATGATCTGCGGCGGGGGCTTTTCGGTTTCTTTGAGGCGCAGGATGCCGGCCATGCCTCAAGAATGCGGGCAATGTTTAAATCCCGATTCGCGCATGCCGGCTTCGGCGCCCGCCCGCGTTCGGGCATTTCTTTCACGCCCAATCTTCTTTTGCGACAACTTCGACGATACCTTTTTAAACTCCAACCGTTCCACTAGTTGGCACCGCTTTCGGGTTCGCGGTACGGATCCGACATCAGCGCCGGAATTTTCTGGTCGCGATGGACATCATCAAAACTTAGCAAAAGCCACCGCAAATTCCGCGGCTCGCCGATGCGATGAAATTTTGATGGGTGCGGTCGTTTTCGGACTTCTGTCCGAAGCGTCGGTTTTCCCCTTGGGGGAAAACCATCCGGGCGCGTCCGAGGGCTTTCCTAAGCCCGCTGACGGCGCGCATTCGGTCATGTGTATGAAGCAGCCAAGAAAGACTCACGGATGTGGTATGCTGTTAGCACCATTCAGTGGATGACTAGGCTTGAGTAGTAACGTAGTGCCGCGGCAAGCCGCGAAAGGCTCGGGGGAGGCGCAGGCAGCCCGCGATCCCGAGGTCGCACTGTGCTCTGAAAAGAGCGAATACGCCGAGAATTAAAACATTCTAGTAACGGCAGGAAGAGAAACCAACAGGGATTCGGTAAGTAACGGTGAGTGAAAGCCGATTTGCGCGCGCCGAATCGGACCGGGGTAACTCGGCCGAGATGTGGGGCCCATCAACCGTGCTTGGGAGCATAAGCGACTGGAACGTCGCGCCAGAGAGGGTGAAAGCCCCGTATGCGAACCTTGTGCGGTGAGAAGCCATGCGAGTAGCGTCCCTTTGATATTGGACGCGAAGACGGGAGTATCAACTTCCAACGCTAAACATAACTCAAGACCGATAGCGAATTAGTAACGCGAGTGAATGTTGAAAAGTTCCCCGGAAGGGGGGTGAAAAGATCCTCAAACTGAATGGTCACAATTTGATACGGTGTGGAAGGAGTGACGTCCTCTTAAGCGAACGCCCGCAGGGGCGCAAGCGTCGGGGATCGACCGGCATCGTATCGTTCTTCTCGAAGCAAGAGCCAAGGAGTTGATGGGTGTGGCGAGGCGAAAGCCGAAGCGAAAGCGAGTGCGCGCACCGCAAGGGAGGCGCGTCGTCTGAAAAGGCGATCAGTCACCCCCATCAGACCTGAAGCCGATGTGATCTATGCGTGGGCAGGTCGAAGTCCGCCTGACGGCGGATGGAGGACCGCCACCGATGCTAGTATATTCTGCTCGGGTGACCTACGCATAGGGGTGATAGTCCAATCGAACTCGGCAATAAATTAATAAAGCTACTGCGTCCTAACAATGTCTTATGAATACCGCGAGCATACCGAATGTCGTTTGCTTATGGGCGGGCGAAGACCTTTTCGTCCGACTGCCCAAGCCTTTCCTGCAGGAGAAGCTGGAAAAAGCGGAGCTTAAACGCTCGACTTATTTCCATTACCTCTCCTCGCAGATGGTGCCGCTGCCGCTGATTTTGGCGCGTAGCACGCCACAAGAAGTTTGGGAGAACGCCATCTCATTCTGCTCCAGATCAAAACCGCCAGTCCTGATTCCGCGAAAGCTGGATTCGGATTTGGCATATTTGGTCGGGGCATTGCGTGATGGGTCGATCAGCAAGCGCGTCGGCGTCGATTACACCCTTTCGCTCTCTCAGAGCGGCGAGGGCAGTTATATCTGGTTGAGGAAAATCGCTTCAATCATCAGGCGCCAATTCGGTGTTGCTCCTAAGATAGAAGCCGATCGCACGGGGCATAGAATAGTGGTTCATTCAAAACCAGTCGTGCTTTTTTTTGAGCACGTTTTCTCTATGCCAATGGATCAGCGATATTGGGATACTCCGAACCTCATCAAGACCGGGTCTGCCATTGAGATTGGGTTAGCCAAAGGATATGTGGCGGGCTTTTTTGATGCGGAGGGGTATGTAACTTCTGTCGAAACATATCGCAAGACTGGGAAAACGAAACTAGCGTTTTATCAAAACAACAGGGAATCGCTCGATTATATTCGAGGTTTTCTTGCGGCGCTGGGGTTTCGTCCTTCGTTTTGCAAAGACCGGGGCAAGTTCGCTCTTTACCTTTACGGCAAAGACGCGCTTGCAAAATTTTATGCTCAATTTCCGGTCTTGCGAAAGAAAAAACGGTTGAGGGCATTGTTAGGTAGCTTTTAAGTTTGCCAAGGCGGGTTCTCCTCGAAATGTCCCTCAGGACAGCCTCGCTGGAGAATGGTTCTAGGGTAGGGCACTGATCACTGGGAGCGGGACCGAAAGGTCTCACCTGGTTGTCAAACCTCGAATCTA
>JAHFEC010000077.1 GCA_023248665.1 Microcaldota archaeon
GGAATGGTTACACGGTCGGCTGAGGCCGACCTGCCCACAACGCCTTCGGCGTTGCGGGACGCGTCTGCCTTTTAATTATCCATCAACCATCTTCTCTTCGGACCCGTGGTGGAATGGTTACACGGTCGGCTGAGGCCGACCTGCCCACAACGCCTTCGGCGTTGCGGGACGCGTCTGCCTTTTAATTATCCATCAACCATCTTCTCTTCGGACCCGTGGTGGAATGGTTACACGGTCGGCTGAGGCCGACCTGCCCACAACGCCTTCGGCGTTGCGGGACGCGTCTGCCTTTTAATTATCCATCAACCATCTTCTCTTCGGACCCGTGGTGGAATGGTTAACACGTCTGCCTTACACGCAGAAGACTGAGCGTTCGATTCGCTCCGGGTCCAACCCGAATCGTCATGTGCGCGCCGTAAGAGAGAAAACCCGAAGATATGAATCGGCCCGTGGCCGATTGCGCAGCGCCGGCCCAAGCCGAGGCTTGCCTCGCGGTTCAGACGCAGAAGGCTGGGCGTTCGATTCGCACCCAACCGGTGCGGATGTTCGTCGGACGAAGACGGCCGACGGCATCCACTTTAGGTCCAAGGTCGCCCTAGGGAAGAAGCGTTAGCCCCAATCGGATTCGAACCGATGTTACCGGGTGCCTCCACCAATTTTGGATTGGTTTCAGAGCCCAGCGTACTTAGTCTCCCCATCCGGGTTTTCCCACATGCGGATTTGACCGCTATACGATGGGGCTATTTTCAACAACCGCTTCCTATGTTTTGTATTATTGAACCCCACTTCTTTTAAATATCTCTCAATGTCCTCTTTTCGGGTGAGAAAAACATTGCGATAAGTCAGTCGGCTCGGATGAAAGCCCAATTTCAACAAGGCTTTTCGGTAAGCGGCCGACAAGGACTTGTCGGCGTTCTTAAAGCGGATGCGCAGCGTATCCGGATTCTTGTTCGAGAGGCGGTAAATCGAGCCGTCGGTGTCGCTCAGGCCGCGGACAAACGCCCTCAAACATTCATTGTCCGCCCACAGCCACGGCGGGAAGGAAAACCGCGCCTTGAGGCCCGGCAGGTTTTTCAAAAGAAAATCGGCCAGCTCCCGGCTGTCTGCGCAGGTGTACAAGCCCCGTCCACGTCTTATATGCGAAGTCTTCAGGCCGAAGAGCGCCATGAATAGCTTCGAGACGAATTCGGCATATTCCTGTTCCTGAACAGGGTGGCAGGCGACCCGTATCTGGTACGCGCCATATCTTTCATTGGCATAAACGTTCCCATCCCCAAAAATGATCCCGAAAAATTCCGCCAGAAGCGGCGAGGGCTCCGGCACTCGGATCCTGTTCCGCCGGCCCGGTGAGTTCTTGCCCCCTAGAGACCGCCCCCATCCATCCGTTTTTTTCTCCACTATCCATCGTCCATAGAGTCCCGAGCTATCCAGGCGGCGATATATCCTCGAAGGCAGGGAAACGGTCTCGTATCTCCATTCCTTGAGAGCATTCTCCCGGACACGCAAGCATCTCGCAACGCCGGACCATCTGTCCGTTCCGCACGATTTTTTGTAATCCTCCAGAAGCTCCCGCTGTTTTCCTTTTTTGAAGATCAAACGCATATGGCCTCTTCATCTGGAAAACATTATTAATTTATCCTTGAGCGCTGCACGATATTCTCGCTGTGATCCTGTTTTGTTTTTCCTGCCTCTTTCCAAGCTTTTTAAGCTTGCCCGAAGGAAGAAAAGCCAAGAGGCCGGTTTATGGCTGCGTCCAAATCCATCGCAAACGGGTTCATCCGCTACAAGCTCCACCGCCAAGGCGGCGACACCGTCCTGGCCGCCGCCGACGAGGAGGCATTGGGCGTCCGCCACGAGGGCGGGGGGCGGGTGCTCGACCTCGTCGCTTTCCGCCCGTTCTACGACGGCGAGCGCGCCGAGGTCTGCGATCTGGGCCCGCTTTTTTCCAAGTGCACGAGCGCGAATCTGGTCGGCGGGCGCGTGGTGGATTTTGCCCTGCGCGAAGGCCTTGTCACGACGGCCAGTATCGTGAGCATCGGGGGCGTTTCGCACGTGCAATTCTACCGCATCGCGGGCAAATGAGTTTTTTGGGCTCCGGCGCGTCCCTTCTTTACTTTAACGCTCCGAGGAAAGGTATTTAAAATAAAATGTCTTTAGCAGAACCAAGATATCTCATCTTTAGGGTGGTATGATGGTCAAGATTGTCATCGCAAAGCAATTAGCCGGCAAGAAAATCATCACCAACGACGGCGAGGAGCTGGGCAAGCTCATCGACCTCGACGTGCACGAGGCGTCCGGCAAGATCGAGAGCCTCCTCATCGAGCCCAACCTCGACAACGGCTTGGCGCGCGCCATGTCCAAGGAGGACGGCCTCATCGCCGTGCCCTACTCTTCGGTGCTGGCGGCTTCGGACCACATCATCGTGGACCGCAAGACGCTCGGAAGCCAGTAAAGTTTTTCCGTCTTTTTTCTTCTCATTTTCCGTTTCCTTCTTTTCGGCCCGCGCCCGGCAAAGTCTGGCCTCGTTCGGCGTGCGGATGCCGTTGGCCGCCCTGCTGGGTGCGGGATAAAAATATCTCTTCAGGTTTCTTTTCTTTCCCCGAAGGCTTTCTTTTCTCCCGAATGGCGCGGCGAACCGCGCCATTGGGCACAATCGGCCGTCAGGCCGATTCGTGTCCGCACAAGAAAAGAAAGGCTTCATCAGAACTCAAGTTTTCTCCTCATCTAGCCGGGTCTCTGAGGTCCGGCCTCGGAAATACCTCGATGTCATCATCTTATTTAAATGGGCCAAAACAGGCTTTTAACCGTTCTCCCCCCTAACCCATCCATGCTGGTTGCCGTTGCAGGCGCATCCGGCCGGGTCGGCCGGCGCCTCATCCGCTATCTCAAATCCCGGCGAATCCCCGTCGTGGCCCTCGTGCGCTCGCGCGCGTCGGCCGCGCGCCTTCCCAAGAACATCCATTACAAGCTGGTGCATTTCGACACCGGCTGGGGCTTGAGCGAAGCGCTCAAGAAAGCCACCCACGTCGTGAACCTCACCGGCTCGATCGACACCTCCTTGTCCCAGAAGGAATTGTACGACGCCAACGTGGTGCCGACCAGCCATCTGCTCTCGGCCGTCCCGCCGACCCTCCAGCGTTTCGTGCACGTCAGCTCCATCGCCGTCTATCCCAAGCATCCGCGAGGGCCGGTGAGCGAGAGCCACCACCGCGCGCCCTCCGACCCTTACGGGCGCACGAAACTGGAGGGCGAGCGCATCGCCCTCCTGCACGCGCAGCGCCTGCCCGTCACCATCCTGCAGCCCGCCATCATCTACGGTCCGGGCTTCACGAGCGGTTTCTACCCCGTGCTTGAGCGCCTCGCCGGCGCTAAGATGGCTATCATCGGAAAGGGCGACAACCGTTTCCCGCTCGTCCACGTCGACGACGTCGTGTCCGCCATCCACAAGGCGCTCCTATCTGACGTGCCCTCCGGCTCGGCATTCCTCATCGCATCGGCGCAGATCATCACCCAGAAAGAGGCCCTGACCTTGGCTGCCGACGCGCTGGGCGTGCCAGCCCCGCGGGCGCACGTGCCCGCGCCGCTCGCGAAGGCGGGGGCCGTCCTCTCGACCTTGAAAGCGCGCCTGGCCGGCCGCAACCCTTCGCTTGGCGCGGACATGGTTGAGCAGATCTGCGCCGACCGCGTATTTGTGCCGGAGCGCGCGCGCCGATTATTGGGCTGGTCGGCGCGCGTCGCTCATGCCAAGGGCATCCAGCAGGCCGTGCAAGCGTTTATGAAGGCGAAAAAGCCAAATATAAGCGGGAAAAAGAGCTCAAGGCGCTAGCCAAAAGAGCCTTCCATTCCGCAAAGAGGTATCTTTCATGTCCATTCACAAGACCCGCGACCATCTGCTTGACACCCTCGCCCAGCGCGGCGCCCTCCTGGCCGCGCTCATCGACCCGCTGGACCACCCCTCGCTTGAGGCGGCCATCACGGCCGGCCGCGCGGCCGCCGAGGCCGGCGCGGACTACGTCCTCGTGGGCGGCTCCATCGGCGTGCAGGGCGAGCTTCTGGACAAGGTGTGCAAGGAGATCAAATCCTCCATTTCCGTCCCCCTCGTGCTCTTCCCCGGCAATGTCACCACGCTCTCCAAATACGCCGACGCGGTCTATTTCATGAGCATGCTCAACTCGCGCAACCCCTACTGGATATCCGGGGCGCAGACGCTGGCCGCTCCCACGGTCCGGCAGATGGGCATCGAGGCCCTTTCCACGAGCTACATCGTCTGCGAGCCGGGCGGCACCGTAGGCTTCGTCGGCGATGCGAACCTTGTGCCCCGCTCCAAGCCCCAGGTCGCGGCGGCGATGGCCATGGCCGGCCAGTGCATGGGCTCGCAGTTCATCCTCACCGACTCGGGCTCGAACCCCAAAGACGGGCCCATCCCGCCCGAATTCGCCAAGGCCGTGGCGGCCTCCATCTCTGTTCCCTATATCGTCGGCGGCGGGGTGCGCACCCCGGCGCAGGCCTCTGCGCTGGTGAAAGCCGGCGCCGACATCTTGCAGGTGGGCACCGCGCTGGAGAACGGCGGCGATGTGAAGAAAACGGTCTCGGCCCTCGCGGATGCGATCCATTCGGCCGGAAAGGGAAGGAAAAAGAATTTCGACATTTGAGGATTACGTTTCTTTCGGCTTGCCAAGTCTTTACGGCTCTTTTCTTTTTATCTCGCTTATTTCGTCAAAATCCCTGTCATAGCTGCAAATCGTTTTTATGCCGTTCTGTTTCATCAGCGCGGCGTGGAATGCGTCCTTCGGATCAAGGCCATTGGTGACGTAATCTATTGCATAATCACAGCTTATTTTATTGATATCCAAAATCTTCAAGTTTTGGATTTTAAGGATGTTTCTGGCAGTTTTGAGGGCGAATTCTTCCCCCTTGTTTTCTTTGAGCACAAAGATTACCTCGCTTATGACAAGCGGGCTTGTCGTGGCATGCTCCTGCCATCGGATGCGCCGGAGGTATTCCCGGCACTTCTGGCCTGATAAATCGTTTCTCCAGAATGCGTTGATGAAGATATTAGCGTCTAGGAACATTCAACCACTTTGCATGCAACTTCGCCTTGGCCCTTTTTATTCCCTCGTCAACCTCCTTTCCGGTCGCCGTGGCCCCTTCCTTGCAAAGTGCGTCGAATTCCTCAAGCCAGTCGTCTTGTGCCATAATCATGATCTGTCCCCGTCGGACGGCTTTGAAAATAAGTTCGGAGCCTTTCTGGACGCCGGCCTCTTCGCAAATATGCTTCGGTATAGCCACAATCCCCTTGTCATACATCTTAGCCACGCACATCACCCAATAAAACATTCGGGCCTTTCTCGTCTTTGATGATAACTATCGTTTTTCCCTGTTTTCGAGCCGTATTCGGATGCCCGGGCGCCAACCAAGCTCCCGAAGCATTTCGGCGGGAATCTCCACACTTCCGTCTGCACTCATGGCCGCCATGCGACCACTAAGTTTAACTGCGCAGTTTAACTTTATAACCCTTAGCCTAAACAGCATTCCTTCTCCTGAAAACTAGAATTCGCAAATCTTTCTTTGTTGCAAGTTCGCCAGCGTCGCCCATTT
>JAHFEC010000012.1 GCA_023248665.1 Microcaldota archaeon
GGCCCCTGTCCATATCTCGTCGAAACCGACCGGCTGATCGCCCACTGCGCTGTCCGCATCCACGGGCAGGACCTCGGTGCGCGCCTTCGGGAATGCCCTCGAGGCCGCGAGGCGCACGCCTTCCAATTTGACGGGGTTGAGCGAGCCGACCGCGATGCGGATAAGGCCGGTTTTATCCGGGCCGAGCGGTTTTTTCTTTGCCATGTCCATCTTCCCATCGGCCAAACATTATAAACGGTGTTTCCCTCTTCCCTCCATGCAAAAACGGGGCCAAGGCTCGGTCGAGACGGTCATCATCTTCGCGGCCGTCATCTTCGTCATCACGGTCATCCTCATTTTCGCAGGCACCCGCGTCCTCTCTACCCAGTATATCAAGGACAGCCAGCTCGCGGCCCAGAGCGTGCAGGATCTTGCCGCCGGGGCCGACGAGGTCTATCTGGCCGGAGAGGGCGCGACCCGGAAAGTCTGGGTGTCCATCCCGGAATCGGCCCTCATCCCAAGCTCTTTCATCGGCTCGCGGCCCGGCACGGGCTCGTGGGCCAATAATAAGACAATCAGCCTCAACCTCTCGCACGTGGGCGACGTGTTCGCCCTCACGCGTGCGCCGGTGTGCGGGAAATGGCCCGTGCTTCCCGGCCGCTATCCACTCGTGCTCACCTACAATTCCACGTCCAAGGCGCACGTGGCCATCAACGATTCCTGCTAAGCTAAGGAAAAAAGACGATTGCGGGCCATTCGTATCCTATCCTCTCTGCCCTATTTTGTCCAGCACTTCCTGTGCGTGCCCCTTGGGGTTGACGCCGTACATCGCGGCCTTGACATTCCCGTCCGGTCCGATTACGAACGTCGAGCGGATGAGGCCGTCGAATTCCCGGCCCATGAAGTTCTTCTTCCCCCAAGCGCGGTATTTGCCGGCCACCTGATGGTCCGGGTCCGAGAGGAGCGTAAAAGACAGGGCGTATTTTTGGGCGAATTTTTCGTGCGATCCGGCGCCGTCCGGCGACACGCCGATGACGGCGGCCCCCTTGCTTGCCATATGGCGCTCGGCATCCCGAAATTCGCACGCTTCCACGGTGCAGCCGGGCGTGTCGTCTTTGGGGTAGAAGTAAAGCACCACGGTCTTGCCCGCATAATCCGAAAGCCTGTGCATCTTTCCTCTCGCGTCCGGCAGCTCGAAGCCCGGCGCCTTCATCCCTTCCTTAAGTTTCATGCGCTCGCCCCCATCCGGCGGACTGTTTCGATGCCTGCCGCCGTCTGTGCTCCCTTTGACTTTCCGGATATAAAATGCCATCGTTACGGTCCAGTTCATCGATGCCTGGCCTCTTTTCAGGTTTTTTGCGTCCGATTAAGCGATTGTTTCAGCAATGCATATGTATTGTTTCACTCCAAGTATCCTTGTCGGCGTCGGGCCACGGGTCGCGAGGGCTCCGGTCCGTCAGATCCGGCCGCCGCCTGAAGCAGCCCGCAGGAGCAAAATCCCCTTCCGATGCAAAAATCGAGGTCCTCTATGCAAGTAGCCAATCCTTTCGGTCCGGCCGGCCGGCCATATGGCTGGTGGTTATACCTCGCCGCCATGGTGGCGTTTCTGGGGCTCATTTTCGTCACCCCATTCCTCGAACAAGCCGGCTCCCCGGCCGGGAGCGTCCTCTACGAGTCATTCCATTATTTCAGCCACCAGCTTGATTCCCGCTCCCTCTGCTACTTCCCACGCGGCCCCCACTCTCCCATCGGCGACTGCACCGCACAGGACGGGACGTTCCATCCGGTCCGCACTCCGATGCCGCTGCGGGACGGCATAACCGGCTACAAGATCCCGGTCTGCGCGCGCTGCGTGGGCATTTATCTATTCATGCTGGCCGGCGGGCTGGCTTGGCCTCTCTTCTTCAAGTCGAACTCCATCCGTTGGCCATCCATATGGATTCTCGCCATCGCCCTCGCTCCGGTCGCCATTGACGGCACCACCCAGCTATTCGGCTGGCGCGAGAGCAACAACAGCCTGCGCCTCCTCTCCGGAGCCATCATGGGGTTCGCGCTGCCATTCTACATCATCCCCTTGTTCAACGGGATTCTTTCATGCCTTCGGAGGCCCGGGCGGGCGGATAGCGGCCGAAGCGGTTGAATGCCGAAGAAAAAAATGCGCCGGGTGGCCATCCCTCCGGAAGCGCCGGAGTTTCCCGTCAATTCTTCCCGGCCGGCTCCATCACGAGCCCGTCCATCAGTTCGGCCGGCATCTGGACGAGGTTTATCTTCCCGATGCGGCGCACGGTGATGACGCCCCGCTGGCGCAGGCGCTCCACGATGCGATGGGCCTGCACCTTGCCCATCCCGTCCAGTGCCGAGATTTCGGACTGGTAGACAGTCCCTTTTCGCTCCAACACGAGCCGGACCACGGCCCGCTCGTCATCGCTCAAGAATTTGAGCAGGAGGTTGGCGTTCCACCGCGCCTCCGCCTTCTTCTTCTCCAGCAGCCCGCTCAGGAGGTAGAACGAGCCGGCGCCCACCGCCAGCCCCAGCGCCGCGATCGTCACCATGAACTCGACGTGGTAGCTCACGAGCGGCCCGAACAGCGGCGAAGTCTGGAGATGCTCGGCGCTCAGGTGATAAGTGAAAATCAGGGTGAGCACCAAGAATACGAACCCGGACAGCATGAAGACGAGCAGGAGCACTTCTTTGCGGCTCTTTCCCGGGATATGGTCCAATATCCTCTCCGCCAGCGGTTTCCCCTTGTCATCCATAGTTTCAATCACTCATAAGTATGGTTACATTCATATGAAACTATGATACGGACGAACTTATAATTCTGCTCCATGCGCCGGATGGAGAATAAAACGGATATGGGAAAGGATGGAGAATGAAACGGATATGGGAAAGGATGGAGAATGAAACGGATATGGGAAAGGATGGAGAATGAAACGGATATGAAGAATAGAAGAATAACCGGATAATGGGAAACAAAAACAGGTGTGGGTGGTATGCGTGGATGATATGTCAAGCAACGAAGAAAGCCATCATTCCGGCGGCGGGGGGCATTCCCACGCGATGTCCGGCGGCGGCGATTCCAATCTAACGTCGACCCTCTATCTCCTGGCCATCGTGATTCTGCTCTCCTCCATCATTATCTCCGCCTCGGTGTTCTTCTCCGTCTCGTCCTTCTCCGCGGGCATGGGTGCATGGGCTCCAACCGTCAGTGTCCAAGCGCCGCCCTCCGCGCCCTCTCCGAGCGCGCCTTCTCCGCCTCCGTCCCCGTCAACGGCTCCCCGGCCTCCTTCAGCGCCCGCCAAAATCGATCTGAGCGGCCTTCCATTCCAGGGTCCGGCCAACGCCAAAGTGACGGTGGTGGAATACGCCGATTTCCAATGCCCGTTCTGCGCGCGGGCGTATCCGACCGTCAAGCAGCTCATGGGCGACTACTCCGGCAAGGTCAAATTCTATTTCAAGAGCTATCCACTCCCCTTCCACCAGAACGCCCAGAAGGCGGCCGAAGCCTACGAGTGCGCCCTCGCACAGGGCAAGTCGTGGGAGTACCACGACAAGCTCTTCGAGAACGGGCAGGGGGACGGGACCGGCCTGAACAACGCCGACCTCAAGAAATACGCCGCTGACCTGGGCCTCGATACCGCCACGTTCAACTCGTGTCTTGATGGCGGCCAGATGGCCTCTCGCGTGGCGGCCGAAGCAGCCGAAGGCTCAAGGAACGGCGTGAGCGGCACCCCGACATTCTTCATCAACGGCCAGCCTCTGGTGGGCGCGCAGCCCTATGGCAACTTCAAATCCATCATCGACCAGCAACTGGCCGGATGATGCAATCCGTAATAAAACTATGCGGGGAACAAGGTGTCTATATGGTTGAAATGAAATACGTATTCGTCGTCATCTGCGTGCTGGCGCTGGCTTTCGTGGCTTTCATGGCCACTTCCAGCGGAACGGGCGCGCGGTCTTCCGTGCCCTCCCAGACGGGGGCCGCCGGCGTCCAAGCCGCCGCGCCCGGCGCCGGCCAGCCTGCGCCCCCTTCCCCTGCCGTACAGGAAGTGAGCGTGCATGCTTCCGGAAGCGGATATGACCATCCTTCTCTGAATGTGCGGGCCGGCCAGCCCGTCAAGTTCGATTTCTCGGCCGACCGGTCGGCCGGCTGCGGCAGCCAGCTCATCATCGACCGCGTGGGCGTCAACCTCATCTCGCGCAACGGCGAGACGGTGTCCGCCACTTTCACGCCGCCTTCGCCCGGCCAATACCCCTACCACTGCGGCATGAACATGTATCGCGGCATGCTGAGCGCATCCTGAGGGGGCCGCCATGTTCGACCAGCAGAAGGCCGGGCTGGGGGTTATTTTCTCCCGGCGAAAGTACGCCTATCTGGCTTTGGGCCTCTTCTTTCTTTTCTTTTCCGTCTACGCCGTGCTGACGGACGTCGTGGTCCTCAATCCGCTTTACTTCGATCCGTCCCAGCCGGCATGGCACTCCGTTCCCATCATCTCATTCAACTCGAGCCTGCAGTGGTGGAACGCGATCCCGACCGTCCTTCTCGCGGCCCTTTTGTCTTTGGGCTTTTCCATCGCCGCCTTCCAGTTGGGCGAACTTTCCGCCCTCGCTCCCGCCTCCCAAATGGGCGCATTGGGGGGCTTGATGGGCACGCTGGCCAGCGCCTGTCCCGTCTGCCAGCCCATATGGCTGTTCTGGCTGGGATTCGGCAGCGCGTCGGCCTTTCTGGCCGACTGGAGCCCGTATATCCTTTTGGCCAGCCTGGCCCTCCTGTCATTCTCGGTCCATTCGGGCCTGAGGCTAGTCGCTGCCGGTTGCCCCATCAAAAAAGCATGAAGGCGAAAAAACCGCCCCACGCGCGCTCATCGCATCTCTTTTTTCGAGAGCGGGCTGAAAATCATCTCGTCCAGCGGCGTGCCGGTCTGCTTGAGGACGCCGGCGACGAACACGTTCTGGCCGAAGAACCCCCTGATGGTGTCCCCGGGCTCTGCGAACCGTTTCTCCTCCCGCATCACTTCCGCTTCCTTGGAGCCGAGAACGAGCGGATAGTACTTCTCCCCGCCCAGCTCATGGATGACATAATCCACCGGCTTGCCTTTCGCGAACGCCAGCCTCGTCGTCCCGAGCTCGCCGGGATCAAGCCGGTAAAACAATTCCGGCGTCTTGGGGTCCGCCCACCCGACGAACGTCCGGTCGTCCCCGCTCTTTATCTGCTCATAGGCGCCCGCGTCCACGAAATGCGCCATGTCCAGGAAGCTGCCGGTCCGGCCCAGCACCCCGCCGACCTCAAGTTCCATCCCCGGAGCGAGAGGCGCCTTGTCCCCGATCTTTGCGAACTCCCCCTCCTTCTTCATCGCCGCCCCCTCGGCGTACCCAAGCACCATCGAGTCCGCCTCGGGCAGGGGGTCGCCTTCGGCCGCCTTGTATTTGGCCAGCGCATTGTTGCGCGCGTTCGCGACCAGCTCGCCATCCCCCTCCGGCGTCCAGACCATCTTGATCCGCAGGCCCCTGAACAGATCAAGTTCACCGGCCGACAGGGCGCCGTCCATAGCTCCCGGTCCGGATGCCGAATCCAGCCCGCCCGCGCCCGCCGGGTCCAGCCCGAAGCGCCAGGCATATGCCGCGCCGCCCACGAGCATGATGGCCAGCGCCAATATCGCGCCCATCCGGTTGTTGCCGATCAACTTCGCAAATCCCATCTTGCACACCTCGTCCTTTTGCCACGCCCCGTTTTTCACGCCTCCATATACGCGTCCGACGGCCCCGTATTCTCGCGTCTCCCCTGCACGGGCCCCTACAGTTTCGTCCATTTGAGGGTCAGCGAGTTGGTCACCACCGACACCGAGGACATGGCCATCGCCCCGCCCGCGATGACGGGCGAGAGCAGCCAGCCCGTGAACGGGAAGAGCACGCCCGCCGCGATGGGGATGCCGACCACGTTGTAGATCATGGCCCAGAAGAAATTCTGCTTGATTTTGCTGATGGTGGCTCGGCCCAGTTTGATGGCCCTCGCCACGTCCTGCGTGTCCGAGCGCATGAGCACCACGTCCCCGCTCTCGATGGCGATGTCGCTTCCTGAGCCCATGGCGATGCCCAGATCCGCCTGCGCCAGCGCGGGCGCATCGTTGATGCCGTCGCCCACCATTGCCACTTTGACCCCGCCGGCCTGCAATTTCCTCACTTCCTCCGCCTTGTCGGACGGCAGCACCTCTGCGATGACATTCTCGATGCCAGCCTGCCGCCCGATGGCCTTGGCCGCGCGCGCATTGTCGCCCGAGATCATCCACACTGTCAAGCCCAGCTTCTTGAGTTCCTGCACGGCCTGCACGGAAGTCGGGCGCAGGGTGTCGGCCACGGCCACGAGGCCGATGACCGTCTTCCCTTCCATCAGGGCCATCACCGTCTTTCCCTCATGCTCCAGCCGCTCCATCCGGCTCGAGGCTTCCGCCCCGAATCCGGCTCCCACGCTTTTTATCATCTTGGCATTGCCCAGTGCCATCTTCTTGGCGCCGATCTTCCCCTGCACGCCGTGGCCGGGCACGGCCTTGAATGAAACCACTTTCTTTGGCGCGAGGCCCTTGGCCTTCGCTTCCTCCAGCACCGCGTCCGCGATGGGATGCTCGGAATTCTTCTCAAGCGACGCGGCAAGGAGAAGGATGTCCGTCTCATCGTGCTTGCCATCCAGCGCCACGAGGTCCGTCACCTTCGGCTTTCCGGACGTGAGCGTGCCGGTCTTGTCGAACAGCACGGCATTGACCTTGTGCGTGCCCTCCAGCGCCTCGGCGTTCTTGAACAGGATGCCCTTCTGCGCCCCCAGGCCCGAACCCACCATGATGGAAGTGGGCGTGGCGAGGCCCAAGGCGCACGGACAGGCGATCACCAGCACCGACACGGCGGCCACCAGCGCGAACGAGAATGGCGAGGCCGGCACCGGCATCAGCGGGAACCACGCTTGTGCGAGGCCCGAATCCAGCGCGTAATACCACGCGCCGAACGCGAAGAGCGCGACGAGGATGACGACGGGGACGAACACCGCGCTGATCTCGTCCGCGAAGCGCTGGATGGGCGCGCGGCTGCCCTGCGCCTCCTCCACCATCTTGACGATTTGCGATAACGCCGTGTCCGAGCCCACTTTTTCGGCGCGCACGTGCAGCATCCCGTGTTTGTTGATGGTGGCCCCGAACGCCCGGCTCCCCTTCATCTTCTCCACCGGGATGCTCTCGCCTGTCAGCATGGATTCGTCCACCGAGGAATGGCCGTCCACCACCGTGCCGTCTGTCGGGATCTTCTCGCCCGGCTTGATGAGCATCACGTCCCCGATCACGATATTAGCGGCGTCAATGACCATCTCTTTTCCCTGGCGGATGACAATAGCCTGTTTGGGGGCCAGATCCAGCAGTTTTCGGATGGCTTCCGATGCCCGCCCCTTCGCGATGGCCTCGAGGTATTTTCCCAGCATCACCAGCGTGAGCAGGCTGGCGCCCACCTCGAAATACTGCTCCTGCGCGAATCCAAGGAGCGCGGCGAGGCTGTAGAAGTAGGCGGCGCTCGTGCCCAGCGCGATGAGGGTGTCCATGGAAGCCGTCTTGTTCCTCGCGGCGGCGATGGCCCCCTGATAGAACGACCAGCCCACGATGAACTGTACGGGCGTGCTCAAGAGAAAGAGGAGCGGCAGGCGGTAGGGGAAATCCATCAGGAACATGCCCAATACCACGGCCGGGACGGAAAGGACGGCGCCGAAGGCCAGCTTCATCTTCAGCTCGGAAATCTCGGCCGCCCTCAATTCCTTTTCGTGCTCGTGCGAGACGCCGATGCTGGCGCCGTAGCCCAGCGATTTCACCTTCTCTACGAGCGCTTTCTCCATCGCCTCCCCGCCCGTGGCCGTCTCGTCGTATTCCACCTGCGCGCGTCCGGCCGCGTAATTCACGTTGGCCTTGCTCACGCCGCTCACCTTGCCAAGCCCCCTCGTTATCAGGGTGGCGCACGAGGCGCAGTGCATGCCGCTGATCGTCAAGTCTGTTTTTTTCATGGGTCCACCCTCTCTTGCAAATCCCGTCCGCCGGGCCTGATGAATAGGATGGGCCGGGCGTTCCCCGGCCCCTGTTTTCTGCCATATTTCTGCTGTTCTTCCTTCCTCTTTAATCCTTGCGGCTCTCATCCGCCGCATCCGCATCCGCCGCTGGAGCCTCCGCACGATCCCCCGCTCGGTCCGGCCGGGGTCCCGGTCGGCGCGGCCACGGTCTGGCCGTCGCTGGTCTGCACGATGAGCTGGCCGTTTCCCATGCCCATCGGGCAGGACATCCGGTAGGTGCCGGCCTTGTCTGCCGTGAATTCCACGATGTGGTTGCTGGCCGACACGACAAAGCTCTCCTTGATGCCCCAGATATTGAATATGCTCATGCATCCACGGAACGTGCTGGCATCCAGATCCAGCTTCACCTTGTCCCCCTGCTTGACCGTGATGGTTCGCGGCTCGTAATACCCGTTCACCACCTTAAGCGGAATGGTCACCTCGCCCCCCGATGCTCCCGCGCCTCCGGTGGCACCCGCTCCGGCCTGCGATCCAGCGCCGGCCTGCGCCCCCGCCACGGCATTCGTGCCAGCCCCGGCTTGCGAGCCGGAACCCGTAGCGGCTTGCGCCGCCGGATTATTCGTGCCGGCGGCCAGCGTCGCGCCCCGGCTGTTGGCATACAGCCCCGGCGTCATCGTCGTAAATCCGATCCAGGCGACGATCATGATCAAGATCGCGATCGCCGTGAATTCATGCAGTTTCATGCTCATCTTCTCACCCTCCGAACACCGGGCCCATCACGGGCCCGTATATCATGATTAGCGTCAAAATGACGAAGAAAATGAAACACGTGCTGGCCATCGAGCTGAGGCTCTCCACTTCGATGCTCCGGCCCAGCCTCCCCAACTCCTTGATCTGCATGTAAGCCAATGCGGCCAGGATGAGCACGCAGAAGAACGTCAGCAGCCAAAGGAATGCGATGAGCGGCGAGGCGAGCAGCATCACCGAGAGCATGGCGCCCATGGTGCCGGACATCACGCCGGCCATGAGGCCTTCCATGATGCCCATCACTCCGCTCAGGCGCCCGGCCCACGCGCCGGCGATGCAGCCGATGATCATCGAGAGCACGCTACCCCAGAACATGCCGTTCGTCGCCCCGAGCAGCGCGCCGACCAAAAAGCCGGTCATCATGCCAAACGTCATCCCCTCCATCATCCCGAGGCTGCAGGAAATGGGCTTGTGGTATGCCGCGAAGTGGTATCCCGCCGCCACGATGGACACGACCGACACCGCTCCGATGATAAGCAGGGGTAGGCGGTTCTCTGTAAATCCGGCCACCCCCTGCCACAATCCGAAGTACATCACGGCCAGCAGGACGAGCAGGACCGCCAGCGAGCCGACCGAATTGATCAGCAGCCTGCGCTCGGCCTTCCATTCGGCCTTGTCGTCGAGGATGCCGTATATGACCTCTTTTACCGTCACAATCTCCGAGATGTCCTCTGCCCCCTTCTCATCCGCTCCCATCCGGCCCATCCCGCTCTCCGTCTGGCAGCAGTCTGCGACCTTGTATCCCGCATCCCGGATCGCGCTCTTCACCTCTTCGAGCTTGTCATCTTTGGCCTTGAAAAGCAACCGGCCTTCGCTTGCGCTGATATGCTCAATCTCCACTCCGTCGATTTTGGAGACGGCCTTGGAGATCGCGTGCTCGCACGAGACGCAGGTCATGCCGGTTATCTTCGCTTCGTAATGTTTCATAGAATCCCCCGGCCTCCTACTCTCTGACCTTGTATCCTTCCGCCTTGATGGCCTTGATGAGCGCCTCATATGTCTTCTGGTCCGGGACGCTCACTTTCGCCTCGCCGCTCTTGTGGCTGATCGCGAGCACCTGGGCGCCGGGCACGTCCTCGGCCGCCATCTTGATCAGGTTCTCGCAGCTGGCGCAGTGCATCCCGTCTATATGCATCGTCTTCTCCATGCTCCCAACTCCTGCCCTCGCGGGCATCTCAGTATTTTATTGCCTGCCCTCGCGGGCATCGTTATTCTCTTCCATGTCGTCGCGGGCATCTATCATTCTTTTCCCATGCCTCGCGCCCGTAAGCACGATTATTAATATTTCATTTGAATGAAACAATACATATAGATATTTGAAACAATAAAATTCCGCACGAAAAAGGTGTTTCAATGGTCCGAAACATGCATTTCAACCAACGTCTGCTCATCGCGATTTCCATCCTCTCCGGCTTCGTGCTGCTGGTGATGGCCATGCTCCTGAGCTACATCCTCGCCACGAACGGAATGGCCGAATCCCCGATCATCATGGCGCTCTACACCTACCACCTCGAGACCATGATCCTCGTCTCCGTGCTGGGCATTGTGGTGGGTGCCGCCGTGTATTTCCTCATGTCCGAGCGCGTGCAGATCAAGACGCGCGAGGCGACCGGCAATGCCAAGCTCCTCCTCTCCTTCCTCTCCACTGAAGAGAGAGCCGTGGTCGAGCTCCTCCTCGCAAGCGACGGGCACACCACGCAGGCGCAGGTCTCTCACTTGGAGGACATGACGCGCCTGAAGGCCCACCGCACCGTCCTGCGCCTGTCTGAGAAGAAAATCATCCGCATCGAGAAGCTGGGCAAGACCAACCAGCTCTGGCTGGCCGTCTCGATCTACGACGCGCTCAAGGGCGGCGCCGCAAAGGCGGCCCCGCATGAAAAAGCGCCCGGGCCGGGCGAGCCCCGCCCGTCGGACCCGAGCGAAGGCGCCCCGTAGGCTTCCCGGTCGATTCGCATGCGCTCCATCCGGATTGCCACGAAAGGCTACTGGCCCCTGCCCCGTTTTTCGAGAATTCATTCCGGCGGGTGGGCCCGCCTCGAAGCCAAGGCGCTCGGCCCAAAAGAGGCCGACTATGCGTTCTCCTCGCGTCGCCCGCTTTCCCCCGCAATGATCATCCTCGAGGCGGAAATCACCCACGCGCTACCCAAGAAAATCATCGCCTCCGCCGGCCGCCGGCGCTTCGTGCTCTCGCGCTGGATCGGCGGTCTGTACAGCAACGCCAACGGCCGGAGCCTGTCCTCCTTGCGCGCCTTCTACGACGCCATCGCGCCCCGCTACCGATACCATGTCGAGCCCGAGCGCCTGCGCCAGCTCTCGGCCCTCGCCGATGCCCTCCGGCCGCTCCTGCCTCCCGGCGCCCGTATTCTGGATGCCAGCGCCGGCGACTGCACGTTCGTTCGCGCCGCCTCGCCCGGGTTCGAAGTCTGGTGCAACGACATCAGCCCCAAAATGCTTGCCCTCCGGCCGAAGTCCGTCCCGCCCTCGCGCGTCTTTGTCTCCAGCGCCTCCCGCCTGCCCTTTCCCCCCTCATCGTTCGACGCGCTCATTCATACCTTCTCGAACAGCCATTCCCTCGACCGGCGCTTCTTTGGCTCTTTTTTCCGCGTCCTAAAAGCTGGCGCACCTCTGCTCTACCACCCGGTCAAGGCGCCGGGCGAGCAGTGGCCGAAAGATTTCCCGCAAAAGACGTTCGCCTCATTGCACGCGGCCGGTTTCCAACGCGCCGCGCGTCATGTCGCGCACAGCACGGGCAAAAAGAGCTCCACGCTGGTTTTTTACATTGCTTATCGCTGAATGCATCAGACGGTGTGCCCCATGCCCCTCAAACAGACCTGCCCCCACTGCGGCTCGCTGGTCGAACCCAAAGAATCCGAAACCGCGGCCGGTGCCCTGCTGATATGCCCCGAGTGCTACAAGCTCATCGGCCGGGCCTAGTCCGCCCCCGATGCCCGGGCCGTTCATTCGGGAGTGTCCCTCATCTGGCCATTTATCCAAGCTCCGGCCTGCCCGGCACCCACCAAAAAGTTTATATTCGCTCCCATTGTGTTCTTGACGGTGATTCGCAATGGTGGATTTCAGTTTGAATATGTTGGATGCCGTGTCCAACGGCGTGCTTTTGGCGATGCAGCAGATCGGCGCCGCCCTCCCGGGTGTCATCGTGTCGATCATCATTGCCGTCGTCGCCTTGATCGTCGGCGTCGTCGTCTCCGATTTCCTGGGAGACCTGACCAACAAGGTCATGAACTATCTGGGCGTGGAGAAAGTGTTCAAGAAATACAAGGTCGAGGACGCGCTCGGCGGAACGCAGATCACGCACCTCTTCGCGCTCTTCGTCAAATGGTTCGTCATGATCTTCTTCATCGAATACGCCCTCGCGGCCCTCAACTTCGGCGCCGTGACCTTCTTCCTCAATTCGCTCCTGCTCTACGTGCCGGCCCTCTTCGGAGTAATCCTGCTGGTCATCGTGGCGGCCATCGTCGGCGAATGGGTGCGTGAGGCCATCCTCGGGGTGCACAAGTTCTACCTCCAGGCGACCCTCGCCACGGTCTCCAAGTGGGTCATCGTCCTCTCGGCCATCATGGTCGGCCTTGACACGCTGGGATTCCATCTGGCGTTCGTGTACATCGTGATCAACACGATCTTGCAGGGCTTGGTGTACGGCGTGGCGATCGCGTTCGGCCTGGCGTTCGGCCTCGGCGGACAGAAGGATGCCGCGGACATCATCAAGAAAGCGAGGAAGAAATTCAGCGTTTAGGGGCTTTTCCCCTCCCATCCTTTTTATTTTTCAATCCTTCTTTTTCATTCTTCTAGCCCAGATTCAGAACCGGGCTAGCGAGAATAAATCACGAGAAGAAGCATCATTATTGGGCCAAGGGCCTTTCTTTTCCCTCCGGGAAAAGAAACCCCCGGGAAAGAAAAGGAGTCTTGCTGCTCGCTTCCGCTCGCAGGAAATAATGGACGTCGGGGGATTCGAACCCCCAAGGGCCTTTCTTTTCCCTCCGGGAAAAGAAACCCCCGGGAAAGAAAAGGAGTCTTGCTGCTCGCTTCCGCTCGCAGGAAATAATGGACGTCGGGGGATTCGAACCCCCAACCTCCTGCATGCCATGCAGGCGCGCTACCGTTGTGCCAGACGCCCTTGATTTGTTTTTTACATATTCGGTTTTATCTGCCTTTTCTTTTTTCATCCGTATTTTCCGGCGCGAAGCACCGGCAAACCTCTTTCTTTTCCGCTGAAGCGCTTTTCTTTCCGGAGGAAAGAAAAGGGCTCCGCGCTACCGTTGTGCCATATGCCCGGACTTTTTCTTTTCTTTGCCCGGGGCAAAGAAAAGAAAACCTCCACTAAAAGAAAAGAAAGATTATTCTACGATGGCGAGATGTACACGACCGAGTCGCCGCGCAGGAGGACCGTGCCGACCCCCCGTTTCACCTCGCCGTCTTTTAGCTGCTCGGCCTTCTCCAGCACGAGGTTCATGTGCACGTCGTAGCTGACCATGAGGCCCCGCATCTCGGTGCCCCCCTTGAGGCCCACCACCACGGTGTTGTTGAGCGATGAATTCAGTATGTCGAACGGTCTTTTCTCTGTCATGTTTTCACCTCGATAAAAAACAACATCTCCATTTGGGCGACTAAGCTTAAAAACCAGCGCGGGCCCGCCGGCTTTCCCTCAAGAGGCGTTTTGCGGCGTGTAAAGCGCGCCGGTATCCGCCAATCCGGGGTATGCCGTTCCGTTCGCGCCCTCCGAGCCGTTGAGCGCCGGTATGCCCGCGCCCGGTGCCGTCGTGTTCATCGCGCCCGCGTTCGATGAAGCATTGCCCGCCGCACCCGAACCGCCGTTGCCAGCCCCTCCGCTTTGCGCTCCAGCCCCGGCATCCGTGCCCGCCGGGGCGTTCCAGACCAGGCTCCCGTCATTGCTCTGGTTGCCCTGCGCGGCCAGCTCCGCGTCCGAGGGCGCGTACTGCGCGAAGGTGAAGCTGTCGATGCGCCGGCCCAAGGGCCTGAACGTAAGTTCGAGCGCGCCCTCCGGCGTGGGCGCATACAGCGAGTTCATCGAAAAAGTGCGGTTGGCGACGATGAATGTCAGGTTCCCCGCCTCGATGAGCGGCGGCAGTTCGACGCTGATGCGGTATGTGCGGGTGAGGTTCATGCTCAAATTCGGGTAGGACTCCAACCAGGACTCGCGGATCATGCTGGCCACGTCCGCCTCGCTCTGGTTTTCTTTGCGGTACGGCTGGATGTCCATCGGTGACGTGGGGAATATGGGTGCGGTCCCGATCAGCGTCTTCATGTCCTACTCGATCCGGCTGCGGTCGGTCATGTCCAGGCTCACGCCGACCAGCCCGGTCGCGATGTTGGTGACGTATGAAGGCATGTGCGACGAGAGGGTGGACAGCTGCTGGTCGCTCAATCCGTCCGGGAACTGGATGTACGAGCGGGGCTGGTAGCTCACATTGCTTCCGCCGACCATGTATATCTTGAGCACGCCTGCCTCCACGTTCCGGCTCTCCCACGGCACGTCGTCCCGATAGAACCGGTCCGTCAGCGTCACATTCGTCGGGGGCGTTATCACGCTGTACTCCTGCTCTGTTTGCGGATGGATCTTGTAGATGTTGACCAGCTTGCCGTCCTGCACCACCGCCGTGAACTGGCCGTTGAACGAATCGCCCTGGTCGAAGATGACTGGCATCTGCACTTTGAGGGTGTTTCCCAGGATGGTGACGTTCTGCCCGTTATAGGTCGTGTCCAGATCGCCGACGCTGAGGTAGGCATCCGAGTAGACCGGCAGGCCCAGCGCGCTGATCACGGCCGCCGTGCCGAAAACGTGCTTGGAATCATCGAGGCGCAGGATGGAGCCCTGGGGCACCGTGAGGTCATTGGTCACGATGCCGCTGCTCTTGAGCTCGTCAATCAGGCCCGGCAGGGCGGGGTCGGTGCCGGTCACCACCACGACCGGGTCCCAATGCGAGAGGCTGATGTTCGCGCTCGCCGGGAATTCGAAGCTGATATTGGCATCGTTCTGTGTGTTCGTGGACGAACTGCCGCCCCCGCGCCCGTACAGGGCGATGGTGGAGAAGATGAACAGCAGGATCAGGGCGATCGCTCCGTACTTGAGCTTGTCTTCGCGCGAAACGTTCTCGAACATGGGAAAACCTCTTTGCGCCGCCCGGGCGCCATTGCACTAGCGAGTATGTATCCGCCTTTTCTCTATTCTTGAAAATTAATAAACGTCCCCTCTCTGTCCGGCCGGCCCGGCCAGCCGCGTCTCCCCGAACCATTTAAAAATGGCTCTAGCCATATGTTTTTCGAGGATTCATTTCATGGTCAAGTTAGACAAAGGCGACCTCGTGCGCATCGCGTTCACGGGCCGCGTCGCATCCACCGGCGCCGTGTTCGAGACCACGGACGAGGCGGCGGCCAAGGCGGCCGGCATCTGGTCCAGCAGCGCCCGCTTCGGTCCCCGCCTCGTGATCTATGGCGCGGGCACGATGGTGGCCGGCCTCGAGGAAGGCCTCAGCACGATGGCGGCGGGCCAGAAAACGCACTTCAAATTCCCGGCCGGCAAGGCCTTCGGCCAGAAGTTCAAGGAGCTCGTGCGCGTGATGTCAGAGAAGGAATTCGCCAAGCACGGCGTGCAGCCGGAGCCGAACCTCATGGTCACCATCGACGGCATCCCGGCCCTCGTCAAATCCATCTCGTCCGGGCGCGTCCTGCTGGATTTCAACCACCCGCTCGCGGGCGAAGAGTTGGAATACGACCTAACTTCTCGAAATCTTT
>JAHFEC010000078.1 GCA_023248665.1 Microcaldota archaeon
TGGCCGGCCCCAACGGCTCGGGCAAGAGCAACGTCACCGACGCCATCCGATTCTGCCTGGGCGAGACATCCCTGAAAGCCCTGCGCGCCAAGCGCTCGTCCGAGCTGGTGAACATCAATTCCACCCATGCCGAGGTGAGCCTTTTTATCGAGGGCGACCGGCATTTCGAATTGAGGCGCGCGATCAGCGAGGACGGCAAGACGACCTACTGGCTCGACGGCAAGCATTCCACGCTCGTCAACGCGATGGAGGTGCTCCGCCCGCACGGCCTCGAGATGGGCACCCACAACATCGTCGGGCAGGGGCAGGTGCAGCGCATCGTCGAGATGAACGCGAAAGAGCGGCGCGCCATCATCGACACCGTCGCCGGCATCTCGGAATTCGAGGACAAGAAGAAGGAGGCCCTCTCCGAGCTGGGGCGCGTGGATTCCAAGATATCCGAGGCGAAAGTGGTGATGGCCGAGCGCGGCTCCTACCTCGCGGAGCTTGAGAAGGAGAAGAACGCGGCCCTCCAGCACCTCGACGCCAAGCAGCGGCTCGAGCGCGCGCGGGCCACGCTGCTGGATGCCGAATACAAGAAGCTCGACGCCCACTTCGACGAGCTTCTCAAGAAAAAGGCCGAGAGCGCCTCGGCGCTCGAGAAGCTCAAGGCCCAGCTGGACGCGCTGGGTCTCAAGAAATCCGACCTCGACGCCAAGCGGCAGGCCCTTTCGGAGAAGATCGGCAAGTCCTCGGAGCGCGAGCAGCTCCTCTCGCAGATCAACGCCATCAAGCTCGAGATTGGCCAGCTTGAGGCCCGCGCCGACGAGAACAAGAAGGAGCTCGAGCGCCTCGACGCCCAGCAGAAGGACCTCAAGTCCCAGAAGGAGCGCATCGCTCTGGCACTCGTTCAGATGAAATCCGACTTGGCGGCCACGCAGGTCGAGCTTTCCAAATCCCTTCCCGTCCTTGAGTCGGCCAAGAAGGCGGCCGGCATCTACGAAGAGCAGGCCAAGGCCTCCGAGTTCGGCCAGACGGGCGCCGAGCTGGAAGGCGTGCTTCAGAAGAAGGCATCCATCGACGGCAGCCTCGCGCGCCTCTCCCAGATGGTCCTCCAGTACGAGGAGCTGGCCCAAAAGGCCGACGCCGACGCCAAGTCTCTTTCTGCGGAGGGGGGCGAGCAGGCCGAGCGGGCCGAGAAGCTCTCCAACGACATCCGCCGCCTCACCGTCGAGCTGGATTCGCTTTTCGAGCAGGAGAAGAAGTTCAACAAATCCATCCCCGACCTCGATCGCCAGCTTCTGGACGCCAAGGAGAAGGTGGCCGCCTTACGCGGCTCCATCTCGCCCGCCGCGCAGAACCCGGCGCTCCTCATGGTCGCCAGCCTCAAATCCGGCGGCATGGACGGCCTCTATGGGACGGTCTCTGAACTCATATCGGTTGACGAGGAGCACCGCGTGGCCGTGGAATCCGCGGCCGCCGCGCGCCTCAATTACGTGGTGGCCGACACCATCGACACGGCCGACAAGGCCATCGCCCGCCTCAAAGCCGCCAAATCCGGGCGCGCCAGCTTCATCCCCCTCGATTCGGTCGTCCTGCGCAACACCCTCTCTTCCGTGCCGGGCGGCGCGCTCGGCCGGCTCATCGACTTCGTCAAATACCCGCCGCAATACGATTCGGCCATGCGCTACGTGTTCGAGGACACCCTTCTTGTCTCCAGCGTCGAGGCGGCCAAGAAGATCGGCGTGGGGAAGTTCCGAATGGTCACGCTGGGGGGCGAGCTGCTCGAGCGCTCGGGCATCATCACCGGCGGCTCGCTGCACACCTCGCTCATGGCCCGCGCCTCCTTGCAGAAGGCCGACGCATCGCTTGGGTCCATCAAGGCCGGGCGCGACGAGATGTATTCCAAGCTCTACGAAGTGCGCGACGAGATGTCGCGCCTGCGAAAGGAGCGCGCCGAGCGGGAACTGACGCTGCGCGCCATCGAGGCGCAGGTGGGCAGCGTCTCGCAGCGCCAGTCGCAGGCCTCCAAGCTCGCGGCCGACGGGGCGGAATGGAAATCCAAGGCAGCGGGCGTCCGGCGCGAATCCGACCAGCTCGCGTCCGAGCAATCCGCCCTCGCCGCGCGCGAGCAGGCGCTCAAGTCGCGCCTCGCCGCCCTCGAGGCGAAGGCCGAGGAGCAGCGGCGGGCCAGCAAGAAGAAGATGGACGAGGCGCAGGAGAAATACCGCCTCGCGCTCGAGGGCCACTCGCGCCTCGAATCCGCCCTCCAGTCCAAGCAGAACGAGATCAACATGCTCTCCGCCCAGCTCGCGGAGCTGGAGGGCTCGGCGCAGAAGCTCTCGGCCCACGCCAAGGCCGTGCGCGCTCAGGTGGAGCAGGCCGCCGCTCAGGAAGCGGAGCGCCGCGCCGGCATGAACGCGCTCGAGGCGCGCCTCAAGGAGGCGTCCGCCACGGTGGAGAAATACTACACCCAGATGCAGGCTTTGCAGGAGGAGCTCAACGCCATCGGCAAGGAAGAAGGGGGCGTCAAGTTCCAGCACGATTCGCACACCAAGCAGGTCAACGACATCGAGGTCAAGCTCGCGGGCGCGCAGGCCCGGCTCGTGGACGTCAAGGCCGAATGGGAGAAGCATCAGGGCATCCCGCTTCTGGACGTGGACCGCAACGAGGCCGAGCAGATCGTGCGCCAGTCCGAGCAGGCGCTCAAAGACCTCGGCATGGTCAATCTCAAGGCGCCCGAGACGTTCGAGCAGCGCAAGAAGGAGCTCGACGAGGTGCGCTCCCGCGTGTCCACCCTCGAGAGCGAGCGCGCGGCCATCCTGGTGCTCATGGACGAGATCGAGACCAAGAAGCGCAGCATATTCCTAGACACCTTCAAGATGGTCAACGCCCATTTCAAGAAGCTCTTCTCCATGATCTACGACGGCGACGGCACGCTGATCCTGGACGAGCCGTCCAACCCGCTCGAGTCCGGGCTCTCCATCCGCGTGCGCGGCGCGCACGACAAGAAGGACAAGTACCTTGAGTCCATGTCCGGCGGCGAGAAATCGCTCCTCGGCCTCATCTTCATATTCTCGTTGCAGATGCACAAGCCCTCGCCGTTCTACATCCTGGACGAGGCGGAGGCGGCGCTGGACAAGGAGAACGCCTACAAGTTCGCGGACCTGGTCAAGCAGATGTCCAAGAGCGCGCAATTCCTGGTGGTGACGCACAACGACGCCGTGCTCTCCTCGGCCGACGTCGTCTTGGGCGTGACGCGCACCGACGACGGCTCGAAAATCGTCGGCGTGCAGCTCACCGGCGGCTCGCCGTTCGTCGAAAAAGAGAGCGAAGGCATCGACGGTTCGCCGGCCGATACGCCGGCGCCGGGAACGGGGTTGCCAAGCCAAAACATCGCGCCAACGGATTCTTCCGCGTCTTCTCCATCCGGCCTCATTCCCGCGCCCGGGCAAGCGAGCGATTCCGGGCTTGCCAATCCGGCGCAGGTGATGGCCGAGGCGGTGGTGGCGAAAAAGAAGGGGAAGAAGAAATAATATCGCACCGCCCGAACTAACGACGTGAGCAATGCAACATGCACTGCTCGCGCCTGTGCTTGTGGTGTTGAAGGTCGCACCGCCCGAACTAACGACGTGAGCAATGTAACGTGATTAGATGCTTTTTCTCGTGAGATGCAAGGCCGTCGCACCGCCCGAACTAACCACGTGAGCAATGCAACCTACGACCAGCTGTTTATCCAGCGGTGGAACTGAGTCGCACCGCCAAACCAGCGGCCCCCTGTCATGCAAACAGGCTCGAAACAGTCGAATTAAAAGACGAGGGAATGGAGAAAGAGGCCCTCCGCCTTGAGAAATACCACGACATCGCGTGCCATATCTGACGCCTCGCCGACAGATCATATTATTAATGCTGCAGGAGAGGGTAAGCAGATGAGTGATATGGAGAAGCGGGTTCTGCTTGCCGGGTTGGTTCTCGGCTTGTTCGCATTCGGTCTATCGGGTTGTCTGGGAAGCAATCAAACGGCTCAAATCGTCTTGCCTCATTCTGGAGAGAGCGTTACGCTCCAGCAAACAAACTCGAGTGAAGACAGGTATTCGTCCAGTTCCGAATATGCCATCAACCAGACCAACCGTTCGGTTTATTTCAACACGTGGGGCGGAAAATACGGGTTTGGAAAAATCCTGAAATATTCGGACTCTGAGCGGGAGTATGAAACTTACACGGGAGGCTATTGGGATGGACCCGTCTCCCGGCAGGTGATTTACAATTGCTCGCGCGGCAATTGTGACAATTTGGAGAACTGGCCCGAAGTTCAGGATTTGCTAAAAACACCCCAAAGCTGCGAGCCGTTCCATCTTCTGCTATGCTTCTCAAACAGAACGTGCCAGTACATCCACACCGATTACTCCATTATCTTTACAACAAAACTGGCTGACTACAACCAGACCTTGCAGGCATATGCCCTGGAGAATAACCTCTCACTCTCGTTCCCGATCGATGGGGATCTGAATTCCGGGAATGCAGGGACAGAATCAGACCGGTGCATTAAACCCCCCTTTCTTGTCTCCCACCGTTGTCGATTCCCGTATTATGTCGAGGTGGACCAAGAAAGAACGGTTTATTTCATGCGGGTTTCTCGCCAGACCTCACCAGCGATTGAAAAATGCAGTGACGAATCAAACGGATGAAGTGGCTAGAAGTCGGTCAGCTGGTTTTGCCATGGTTTTTTTGGAGGAGGCGAGGCCCGTTGTCACACTGCCCGAACTAACGACCTCGGGCCATGCAACCTGCCGAACAATAAATCGCCTCCTTATCAATCCACGCAGAATTCTCTCTTCGTGGAACAGGAAGAATTTCTCAAGATTATCAAGGGCAAAGAATTCATCTTCACCGCACACGCCCAGGACCAGATGAAGGCGCGCAACATGAGCAAAGCGGCTTTTGCAGAAGATCTCAAAGGCAAACCGTTTGTGGTGCGCGAACAGGATGTGAAAGTGCCCCGGAGAGAAAATTCGAGGCATATTATCCGCAGTCCGGTCCGCATTATCACGCCTACGTCCTCGTTGTGGATGGAAAAGTGCGCATCATAACGGCTTGGCGGGCCAATCGCCTCAGACAATCCGATCTTGCGAACGGTAAGCTTAAATTGTTCAAGAAACCCAGGTGATACCATGTCCAGCATCATGCGATACGACCCGGAAGCCGATGCCATGCATGTGCGCATCTCCAGCCGGAAGGCTTGGGAAAGCCTGGAAATCAACCAGAACCTCAATCTGGATTTGGACCACAACGGCCATCCGGTCGGCATTGAGTTGCTGGATATGCGCAAGTTCGTATCTGCCCTTTTCGGGCATTCCATCGACTCCGGGCAACTCAAAAACCTCAAAGTCAAAGCGCTTAGCCCGAATGGGCAGGAAGTGATCCTGGACCTCCATTACGGCGCTGAGAGAATCCGCTATGCCATTCCGGGCGCTTATGCCAGTCCGGTCGTGGCCATCATGTAATGCCCGCGTCAAGAGCAGGCAAAATTGGCGATAATTCATTCTCAAACCCAACCCATAGCCTTT
>JAHFEC010000079.1 GCA_023248665.1 Microcaldota archaeon
CCGTCCTTGGCGCCGAGAGCGAGATCAAGGAGGCGTTCTATGCGTTCTCGCACCTGGGCTGCCAGGAGCAGATGTGGGATTTCGAAGGCAAGGAAACCGACAGCCACGTGGTGGCCAAGTTGCTCAACCGCTACGGCGACTATTTCAAGACCCTGCCGTTGGGGCGCGATTTTAACCTCACCTTCCGCCTGCCCAACCCGGCCGTCGAGCCCTCGCAGGGGAAAGTGCTGCTCGAGGCGCTGGAATCCATCCCGCGCCATTACGACGTGGCGCATGCCATGGGCATCGAGGTGCCGCCGATTTTTGAGATCATCCTGCCCATGACCACCCACTCGGCCGAGATCCTGCGCATCGGCGCATACTACCGAAAATTCGTCACCGGCAAGGCCAAGCAGACCGTGCTCGACGGCGAGAGCACCACCATCGCCGACTGGCTGGGCGATTTCTCGCCCGCCTCCATCAACGTCATCCCGCTGGTCGAGGACAAGGCCAGCCTGCTGGCCGCAGGCACCATCGCACAGGAGATCATCGCCGCCGAGAAGCCTCCCTCGTTGCGCGTCTTCCTCGCCCGCTCCGACCCGGCCCTCAACTACGGCTCAGCCGCGGCCGTGCTCTACAACAAGATTTCGCTGCAGCGCCTGCACGAGGCGTCCGAGAGGACCTCGGTGCCCATCTACCCCATCATCGGCGTGGGCTCGGCCCCTTTCCGCGGGAACCTGCGCCCGCTCAACACCTCCAACTGTTTGCGCGAGTACCCCTCGGTGCAGACGTTCACCATCCAGTCCTCGTTCAAATACGATTACCCGCAGGAGAAGGTGCGCGAAGCCGTCGCCGAGATCAACGCGCACCGCACCCGTCAGCCCCTTTCCGTGGACGAGCCTCGCGCCCTCGCGCTCGCCGCGCTCATCGAGAGGGAATACCGCGCCCAGCTCATCCAGTTGCAGCCTTTCATCGGCGCGCTCGCAAAATCGGTGCCGTCCCGTCGCGCCCGCCGCCTGCACGTCGGCCTCTTCGGCTACTCGCGCTCGGTGGAGGGCCTGTCCATGCCGCGCGCCATCCCCTTCTGCTGCACCCTCTATTCTCTTGGCATTCCGCCCGAACTTCTGGGGCTTTCCGCCCTCTCCGGGCAGGAATGGGACGACCTGCATTCGCTTTACGTGAAATTCGACGAGGACCTCGCGGACGCGCTCCGGTTCGCGAACCCGGCCAACTTCTCCATCGCCGGCCCGTACCTCGAATCCCGGCTCAAGTCCGCCTTCGAGCGCACGGGCGTCGAGGTGGACGAAGCTCATGCGCTCATCAGCGCGAAAATCAAGGCCGACCTCATCTCAAACAGGACGTCCACGATGGGCGAGCGTATCCTGGAGGCGGCGCGGATCAGAGGATTTTTGGGCTAACCCCGGGCGCGCAAACAAAACCTCTTGGTCGGGCGATGGATTTATATCTATGTGCCTGCACATAATTAATGTGATTTCACATGGCCAATATCACCCTCAGCCTTCCCGAAGAGCTCTATAATCGCATGCGTGCGCATTCCGAATACCGCTGGAGCGAGATCGCCCGGCGCGCGATTGAGCAAAAGCTCGATGAATCCGAACTGGCCGAAGACCTCAAGGCGCTGGAGAGGGCCGAGAAGGCTTTCAAGGCCGGCCAGACGATTTCTTATAAAGAGATGGGCAAGAGGCTGGGTCTTAAGCATGAGCTATAAGATTCGCTTCGATGAAAAGGCAGCGCAGGAGCTTGAGGCTCCGGACAAACCGGTTCGCGAGCAGATATACAAGAAGATCGGGCACTTGCAAGAAAACCCGCTTTTGGGCGAGCCGCTCTCCAATCTGCTCAAGAACAAGCGCCGCCTGCACGTCGGAAAATACCGCGTCGTCTATCTCGTCATCGGCCCGGACGTCGTTATCGCCCGCATCGCCCATCGAAAAGATGTTTATGGATAAAGAGTGAAGTAAAAGACGCAAGAGAAAATTAACAGAAAATTTTAGGCGTTTTATTCCGCCTGCCGGTGCTGGTTCAACTCCTTCTCCAGCTTGTCCAGCTGCCGACCGATCCTGTCCAGCGCCGAGCGCATCGAGCCGATCTCGTACGTGATGGTCTGCAAATACACCTTGTCCAGCACCATCGTGGGCTTGGGCAGATTGACTTCCTGCCGGGGTCTTTCCATTTCCATCTTCATCTCGTCCATCCCCGTCTGGATGCGCGCCGGCACCGACTCGATTTTCGGCTCCGGGGCCGCCCGGGCGGCCGGCTTGCGGGATTTCTCGGCAGCGCCCGCCTTCTTGGCGTTTTTGGCCATCTCTTTTCTTGCCGCCTTGATCCATTTCTTGATATTGCTAAATGGGGCGAATTTGTTGGTTTTGGTCTTGGCGTAGATCTCGTCGCGCAGGCTCTCGAGCTTTTCCTTGTCGACCGTCTGTCCATCCCATCGTTTGAGCTTGGCTATTGTGATCTTGAGGATCGCATCATCCATATTCATTCAACTCCAGCCATTTGTATAAGAACGAGCTTTTCATTCGTTCCTTCTACGAATACCTTATATATTAACCTGTTGCTCATCTTCCCCGTCTTTATATCTATACACACTATCTAGCACCCGGCGGATAATCTTGGCCCGCTTGGGGCCCAACCCCTCAGCCTCCTGCAACTTCTTCTCATCTGCCAACAGCACGTTCATCGGGGTTCCGAAGTGGACGAGCAAATTTTTGGCCATTTTCGGCCCCATGCCCGGCAGCATCTCAATCAGGCCGCGCTGCATCTTATCCAGGGTGAGCATCTTGGGCTTGGCCGCCACCCGCATCTCCTTGGACCCGGCCAATTCATGCCGGGCCATGGCGGCCAGAAGCTCGGCGGTGCCGGACGGATTGCGGGTAAAGAACAGGCTGATGCCATAATCCGCCAACAGGCTGGAATATGCTCCGAGCAGGGCCTCCCGGCGCACCCGTTCGCCGCCCAAGCTCCCCTCGACGACGATGGCCGCGCGCGCATAACTCTGCGAGAGGCGATTGGCCTGCTCGAACAGCCTTCCGTCGATGATGCTGGCCTCGAAATCCTCGCGGCTCTTTCTCTCCACCGCCAAACGCCCGGAGAGCACGAAGTCGGCTACAGAGAGCGTTTGGCGGCTTGTTTGCACCCCCAGCCCGCCAAGCAGCCGGTCGTACTCCCCGCTCTCACGCTCGTCGATGATGAGGCACGGGCGGGGGGCCGTATCTGAGGTAGAAGTCATGTACCCGCACCCGTAAAATTCTTTTTTCAGCCTTATCTAGTTGTCTTTCATGATTTTTCGTATATTTATTTTCACACAATTCATCGTCGATGGACAAATAGCTTTATAAAAACAATCATGATTATATCATGATTATCGCATGATTCCAGCATGACGGAATCGCGCACGAACTGATGTGAAAACATGGCCGAGTCATATAAACTTATGCACCAAACCGCCGATCTTAGTCAGATTCTCGGCCGCTTAAGTTCCAGGCTCTCCAGCATCGAGGAGCGCCTTGATGCCATCGAGGAAAAGCTCCATGTCCAGAAGCCAATCGGCCCGGCGATTTCCTCCACGGCCCCGCTTTCTCTTTCCCAAGCCGCCCTCACGGTGAGCGGCTCGTCCACCCCCGCTTCCGTCTCCTCCGCCCGCCGCGAGCTTATGCTCGCTCCCGCGGACGAGCAGATCGTCAATCTCATCCGCGCGCGGGGCGCGGTTTGCGCTGAAGACGTTCGGGGTAATTTCCGGTATAAAGGCAAAAACGCGGCATCGGCCCGCTTGAGCCGGCTCTACGAGCTGGGCATCCTCGAGAAGCAGCAGGCCGGCCGGGTGGTGTACTATCGGTTGAAGTGAATTCATTCTTGCAAGGTTCTGTCCGAGAATTTGTTTTACGAGGCAAACGCCCGGACGGTTCTTGAATGGCAAGGCGACTGAAATAAACCGGGTTTGCATTAGGCATGCAAACCCATCATCCTTATGGCAGAATGGGAAATGGCCTCTATCACCTCCCACACCTCGTCTTTTTGATTGGGCCCTCCCATTCTGCCATCAAGACCCAAGTGCTCGAAAGCTTGCGCATCCGACCATCCCATTTTATATCCCCGTCTCGTAGTCCATCCATGATTCTCATCAAAAAATCCGCGCTCGAGGCCTGCCTTGCAGGCGCCGCCTCGGCCTTTCCGAACGAATTCATCGGCCTGCTCGAGGGCGAGAGAAAAAACAACGGCGACATCCTCATCGAGCGCGTGGTCCTGCCGCCCGGCCTCTCGGTCAGCGGTTCCAGCTCCTCTTTCTTCCCGTGGATGGTCCCGGCCTCCATCAACAAGGTCGGCCTTTTCCATTCCCATCCGCGCGGCCCGAACACGTCCTCGCGCGCGGATCTGATGAGCGCCTCAAAAGAAGGGGGCGTGCAGCTCATCGCCTGCCGCCCGTTCGATTTTGCAAGCGTGGCGGCGTACGACCCCAAAGGGAAGCGGATAATGTTCAAAATAATCTAGTCTTTTTTCTTGCCGGTTTTCCAATACTCCTGCAAGCTCTTCGGCTCGATCTCGCCCATCTTCGCTTCTGCGAGCGCGTCCACCAGCGCTTCCGCCGCCTCGAAGTTGGTGATGCAGGGGATGTTGGCCTCAAGCGACGCGCGCCGGATCGCAAAGCCGTCCGTGTACGATTTTCCGCCCTTGCTGGGCGTGTTGATGACCATCCCAATCCGGCCCGCCTTTATCTCGCTCACAAGATTCGGCTGCCCGTCTTTGAGCTTCTTGAGCACTTTCACTTCCAGCCCGTCCAGTTCGCGCGCGGTGCCGGGCGTGGCGGCCAAAGAGTAGCCGAGCGAAAGAAGTTTTTTGGCAACCGGCAGGAGCCTTTCCTTGTCCCCGTCTTTTAGCGAGAACGCGATCGTCCCTTCCATGGGTAGCTTGAGGTTGGCCCCGCGCAGAGACTTGTAGTAGGCCCGCGCGAAATGTCCATCCACGCCCATGCTCTCGCCCGTGCTCTTCATCTCGGGCCCGAGCACGAAATCCACGCCGCGCAGCTTGAGGAACGGGAACACCACGGATTTGACTGCGTAGTAGTCCAGCTTCGGCTCGTCCACTCTCATGTCTGACAATTTCTCGCCCAGCATGGCGCGCGTAGCCAGCTGCACAATGGGAATTCCGGTCGCCTTGCTCAAATACGGCATGGTGCGCGAGGCGCGCGGATTGGCCTCCAGAATAATGACTTCGTCGTTCTTGACCACGTACTGGATGTTGATGGCCCCGACGATGCCGAGCGCCTTGGAGATCTTGCGCGAGTCCTCCAATATCTTGAGCTGCACTTCCTTCTTGAGCCGCACCGGCGGCGTGACGCACGAGGCGTCTCCGGAATGCACGCCGGCCCGCTCGATGTGCTCCATGATGCCGGCCACCCACAGCGCCTCCCCGTCGCTCACGCCGTCGATTTCGCATTCGATGGCCCGGTCCACGTACTGGTCGATGAGCACAGGCCTTTTCTCCGAGACGTCCACCGCCTCCTCGATGTATTCCTC
>JAHFEC010000080.1 GCA_023248665.1 Microcaldota archaeon
GCCCCCTGCGGCAGGAGCACCCGGTTCGCATCGGCGCGGGCGGGGTCGTTCTTGGCCGCCCCCCGAAAGAAGCGCCGGACAAATGGGCCGATTTCATCATAGGGCACGCCGACAAGCCCCGAATGCTCTTTCTGGTCCTCGTCTTTGTTGGCCGAATAGCGTTCCATGACATTGGAAAGTGAGAGGCCGGTTTTCACGACAAACACGTAAGAAGTGTCCCGATCGCCGCCCGAACAGACGGTGCGGCAGAGAAGTGTGGCCTCTTGGACGTCGGTGGATAGGAGGCCGTACTCTTTGTTGAGTTCTTCCTGCACGAAAAAATCGAACACCGACATCTGGCCAGACTGCACTTCGGGCAGGATGCCCAAAGCACCCGCGACGAAATAATACGTGTTGGGGAAATTCGCGCCGCCGCGCAAGGCCAGCACGACTTGCCCGTCCGAGGTGACTGGAAAACCCGCGACGCTCACGGCTTGGATGTGCGGCAAGCTCAGGCCTTGCCGGGCCATTTGGGTCTCGTAGCTGTGGCGAGGCCCGAGTATTAGGCGGGCACGCTCGCCGTTTTGCTCGAAACCGAAGTCGTTGCCAGCGGATTCGATCCACCACGGGAGATAGATTTTCCGCACTTCGGAATAAGGCAGATTGAGGATGGTGAGGGCCTCTTTCATGCGCTCGTCGGCCCACATGAGCGGTTTCATGTTTTTGCCGTGTTCTAGATTGTAACGGTCGAAGTCGGCACCATACTTGTTTCTGAACAGGCTCCGGTTATCTTCAAACATGGAGCGCAGGATCGGCATGGCTTTCTCGATTGCAGGGGAAGAGGTATACTCGTGCGTGAGCTTTGACGCGGGGATTTTGACGATTTGATGGGAGGATAGCCCGGCTTTGGATGGATTTTTGAATAGGTGAATGGACATACACGATAGTTTTGTATTACAACTATATAAATGTGCGGGCGGGCGTGGATTTTAGGAGAACCGAGACGAGGGCGTTCGGACCCGTAGGCGCGGTTTAGCTCGGCGGCTCGGTGCAGGCATATTGCGGAGGCGGGGCCGGGGGCTTGCCGAACACCAGCTCGTCGATGCCGGTCTCGGCCTGCTTGATCATATCCCATATTTGCGATAAGATGTCCTTGCCATAGACGAACTTCTCGAATTCGCCTTCCGATTGCGGGCTCACCAGCGACTGGTTGTTAAAGAAGAAGGTGGGCGTGCCGTACACGCCGGCCGCGCGGGCCGCGTTCTCCTCCTTGTTCACGTAATCGGACGAACGCGAAGAGGTGAGGCATTCCGAGAAGTTGGCCGCATCAAGCGAAAGGCCGGATGCCATGGCCTCGAGGTTCCCGCGCGAGTGGTTGAGGTCGTCAAAGAGATTGTCGTGCATGGGCCAGAATTTTCCCTGCTCGCCGGCGCAATAGGCCGCCTGCGCGGAGATGAAGCTGTCGTTGTGCGCCAGGATGGGCATCATGCGAAATTCGAGCTGGATGTCGGGATGCTTGGAGAGGAATTGCACAAGCGAGGGCTGCACGGCGCGGGTGTAGGGGCAGGAGAAACAGCCGACTTCGATGAGGGTGGCGGAGCCGTTGCCCCGGACCGGGCCGACGCCGGGCTGGAACGGGACCAGCAGGGGCGCCGAAGGCTTGCCCAACACCTGGTCGAAGAAGCACACCCCGCCCTGCGGGCCGTTGCAGTTGCCGTACACCGCGTAGTTGTAGAGCACGATGCCCGAATAGATCATGCTGGCGAAGAAGAGGACGCTAAAGAGGGTGGAAATGAGCTGGAAATGCCTGTTGATGCCCCCGGCGAGCGCGGGCGAGCGCGCAAAGACGCTGGCCACGATGGTGGCCTGCAGTTTCTCGTCGAATTTGGTCTCGCAGGGCCGGAACGTGAGGGTGAAGGTCATGCACTTGAAGGCTTCCTTGGCCAGATCGCGGTAGGCGGCCGAGAAGAGGCCCAAGACGGAGAAGAGGATGAGAGCGACGATGCAGAATATCATGAGATCAGACCCGATGCGAAAAACTTCCGCTCTGTTGACCTATTCTGTCCATTAACCTGTTTTATCCATTACCCCATTTGCGATAGTTTGCCCAGCACGTCCGCGAATTTCTGCACCTGCTCTACCGTATTGTAGAGGTGGAGCGAGGCGCGCACCGTGCCGGCCACGCCCAATTTGGTGGTGACGGGAATGGCGCAGTGGTGCCCCGAGCGCAGGGCGAAGCCGAGCTGGTCGAGCATGATGGCCGTCTGGTGGGGGGGCAGCTTTCCGGCGTTGAACGCGAAAAGGGCCGAGGATTTCTGGCGCGCCTCGCGCGGGCCGTAGAGCGAGACTTTTGGCATGTTCGAGAAGGCCCCGAGCATCGACACGATGAGCTCCTTGTCGTGCGCCTCGATTTTTTCATGGCCGGTCTTGGAGATGAAATCAATGGCTGCGCCCAAGCCGATCCACTCGGCAATGGCGGGCGTGCCGGCCTCGAAGCGCTCGCGGGTCGGGATGAGCTCGTAGGAGTCCAGCGAGGCGGTGCGGATGGTGCCCCCGCCCAGAAACCATGGCTCAAGCGGCGCGCCGGCGCGGTGGTAGAGCACGCCGGTGCCGGTGGGGCCGAAACACTTGTGCGAAGAAAAAGCCAGATAATCCACGGGCCACTGGCGCAGGTCCACGGGGTGGTGGCCCACGTACTGGGCCGCGTCCAGGAGGACGAGCGAGCCGTTGTCCTTGGCCGATTTGGCCAGCTCGCGCACCGGCACCGAGGCGCCCAGCACGTTGGAGCAGGCCGAGAAAGCCACCAATTTGGTGCGCTTGGAAAGAAGGAGCGAGAGGGCGTCCGGGGCGAGGAGGCCCTGCGCGTCCGAGGCCATCACGCGGATGCGCACGCCCTTTTCCTTGAGCTTAAGCCACGGGAGGAGGTTGGAGTGGTGCTCGAAATCGCTGACGATGACCTCGTCGCCCTCTTTCCAGTCAAGACCCAGCGCCACGCCGTTGACGGCCTCGGTGGTGTTGCGCACGTTGATGAACTCGCCCTCGTCGGCATGGAAGAAGCGGGCGAGCTTGGAATAGACCTCCTCGTATTCGTGCGAGGCCTTCTTGGTGAGCGCATGGTCGCCCCGGTGGATGTTGGCCCGGTAGAGCGTGTAGAACTCCTCCATTTTTTTGAGCACGGGCCACGGGGTGAGCGAGGAGGCTCCCGAGTCGAAATAGACTTTGTCTTTGAATGAGGGGAACTGGTTTTGGACGTCCATGTCAAAGCCTGGATAAGGATGAAACGCAACAGATGAGATAATATGAGATAATGACCGGAGATTTATAAGATAAACGGAGATGGAACGGGATTGGGGACGGATTTGGGGGAAGAGATAAAAACAGATTACGGAATGGAAATCGGTTGAGCCGGCCCAAAGCGGGAAGCTTAAAAACGTGTCCATAATAATACGAATCAAGTGTGATCGCCGGCACTTGAATTCGCGTCGAATTGAAGACTGGATGCCGGCGACGAAAAAAGGGAGGTTGGAAAAATGGCAGAAACACATGCATCTGGAGGACTGGACCCGACAGCCCTCTATTCCGTGGCGATCGCGATTATACTGGGCGCGGTCCTCATATCGGGCGCGGTCTACATGTCGGTCGGCGCGCTCAACCAGACGCTCTTCGAGAAGAGCCTGACCGCTACCGTCAGCGGCGCGGGCGCCAACACGGGCGGCAACGCGAACGACGGAACGGCCAACGGCGGAAGCAACGCGGGCGGCAACAACGGCGGAACGGCCGGAACCCAACCCCCGCCTTCGGGGCCATCCGCCCCGAAAACGGTGAACCTTGCTCTGAGCGGGCGGCCCGTGGACGGGAGCGCCAACGCCAAGGTGACGCTGGTGGAATTCTCCGAATTCCTCTGCCCCTACTGCATCAACGTCCACCCCACAGTCGTGAGCCTTGAGACGAAGTACGCCAGCCAGATGAACGCCGTGCACATGAACTTCATCATCCACGGCGACCCGGCCAAGTACGCCTCGGCCGGCGTGGAGTGCGCGGGCGACCAGGGCAAGTACTACCAGATGCATGACGCCGTGTTCGACTCGAAGGGCACGAAGGTCGACAAGGCAGGTCTTGACAGCGTCGCGGCGAACCTCAGCCTGGACATGGCCAAATTCGATGCCTGTCTGGACGGCGGCAGCAAGAACGCCGTCATCGACGCCGAACAGGCGCAGGGCAATGCGGTCGGCGTGAGCGGGACCCCGAGCTTCGTGGTGCTGACCTCGTCGCATGACGACGCCACCAAAGCCAGGCTTCAGCAGGTCGCCTCCAGCCTCGTGAGCACCTACTACGGCGGACAGGAGTCGTCCTACGTGGTGGACGTGCCCGGACGCGGCTACGGGATATTCTTCGTGGGCGCGCTGCCCGAGGCCGCCTTCACGCAGGCGATCGACGCCGCAGTGGCAAGCTAGGTAAGATGACAGCCGTCGCCGGCATCGGGCCGGCGGCGGACCCTTTTTATTTTCAGTTTTATTTTTCCCGGCCTCGTTTGGCGGATTTTTTCCCGGTCTGCATTGTTTTCTAGATTCTCCGCCTGCGCCTTTTTTTGCGTTCTCTTGCCCGATGCGCGGGCCAAGGCATTAAAAAGAGTCGGCTTGAAAAAGAGTGCCAACGAAAAAATGCTGGTATTATGCAACTTATCATCACTGAAAAGCCCAAGGTGGCGGAGAAGATGGCGCAGGCCCTCGCCGAGGGGCCGGTGCTCAAGGAGAAAGGGAAGGGGCAGGCGTCCTATTTCATCATCCGCCGGCACGGCCTTGAGATCGCCATCTCGCCCGCGGTCGGGCACATCTACGGGCTGGCTGAAAGGAACAAGACGGGCTACACTTACCCGGTTTTCGACATCGAGTGGAAGCCGGGCTTCGAGGCCGAGAAGGACGCGGACTACACCAAAGGCTATATCCAGACGCTGGAGATGCTCGGCAAGAAAGCGGACGAAGTAGTCGTCGCCTGCGACTACGACATCGAGGGCTCGCTCATCGGCTACAACGCCCTGCGCTACGCGTGCCGAAAGGACGTCAAGGACGGAAAGCGCATGAAATTCTCGGCCCTCACGGCCGGGGACCTCGTGGACGCCTACGAGAACCGCGAGCCGCTCGACATCCCGAACGCGCAGGCCGGCGAGGCGCGGCACATGCTGGACTGGTTCTACGGCATCAATCTCTCGCGCGCGCTCATGGGCGCCATCAAGGCGGCCGGCAAGTTCCAGGTGATGTCCATCGGGCGCGTGCAGGGTCCGGCTCTCAAATTACTGGCCGACCGCGAGAAAGCCATCGAGCTGTTCGTGAGCACGCCCTACTGGGAACTGACCTGCCACATCGACGGCGTGGAATTCAAGCACGAGAAGGACCGGTTCACGGACAAGGAGGAGGCGCAAAAAGCGCTGGCCGCTGCCGGTCCGGGCCCGCATTCGATCGTGAGCATCCAGAAGAAGCCGTACGAGCAGATGCCCAATC
>JAHFEC010000081.1 GCA_023248665.1 Microcaldota archaeon
CGAACATCAGCTTCGGCCTGCTGGCCGCCCTCAAGGCGCTACGGCGCCTTGGGGCCCATTCGCCCGAGGGCGAATCGGGAAGTCTGCCCAACCGCTCGCGGTTGAGCATCCACTTGCACAGGCGCTCGATGCCAAGGCCGAAACCGGCGTGGGGCACCGAGCCGTATTCGCGCAAATCCGTTCCGATTGGGCAAAGCCTTAAATATAACTAAATATAATAATTATATGTGATTATATGCAGACTACAATAGCTATAGATGTGGAAATAAAGGAACAACTCAAGAAATTCGGCACCAAAGGAGAGACATATCAGGGCATCATCCTCAATCTGATGGAAGTGGCCCGGATGCACGGATTCATGCAGAAACAGAGATGGATTTTGGAGAATGAGGAATTCGTCCCGGTGAGCCGGCTATGAGCGGCTTTTCTGTGCTGGTTTCGCAGACGGCCCGGCAGGCTTACTACGAGTTGGATGAAGGCAGCCGAAAAAGAATCAAGCGCGGCTTGGATGCGCTGGGAGAAGACCCTTATCGGCCCCGCAGCGGAGCGGACATCAAAAAGCTGGCCGGGGGGTTTGAGCCTCCGTTTTACCGCTTGAGGATTGGAGATTATCGCGTTATTTATACGATGGTCGGGGAAGAAGTGAAGATAACTGAAATCGTCCGGCGCAACCAAGGCTACAAATGGCTGGAATAGACAGGGCTTATGGATAAACCCTATTTATCGTCCTCGGGAACGGGATGGCGTCGCGGATGTGGTCAAGGCCGAACATCAGCTTCGGCCTGCTGGCCGCCCTCAAGGCGCTACGGCGCCTTGGGGCCCATTCGCCCGAGGGCGAATCGGGAAGTCTGCCCAACCGCTCGCGGTTGAGCATCCACTTGCACGGGCGCTCGATGCCAAGGCCGAAACCGGCGTGGGGCACCGAGCCGTATTCGCGCAAATCAAAGCTCGCCGATGGCCCACAAGAGCTTGCGGTGCCCCGCAATCAGGCGCTCGAAGGCGGCCAGCTCTTGCGATACGATTTTGAGGCGCAGCTCATCTGAGATATGGCCTGATTTTTCCATGTTCAACCCACTCCACAATCTCTTCTTCCGAATAATACCCGTCGCGCACCCCTTGAAGAACGCGCGCGTTCTCCGGGCTGTCCGCGACGCCTATCTTATTTCCATTCATCTCCAGAAACTTCTTGGCCGCCACGAAAGCCGTCCGGCGATTTCCGCTGGCGAACGCATGGGCCCGCACAAGGCCGCAGAGGAGAATGCCGGATTTTTTGTAAATTCCCCCCTCGCTTTCCATGCACTCGGCGACCACTTGCCGAAGCTTGCCCGGCCCGAGAAGCTGGTGGCGGTCGCCCTTTTTGACGCGAATGACGCTAAGCACCAGCACATTCAGTTCGATAATCTCTTCGGCGCTTGGATAAAGCAACTGGGCCATGAAGAATAGAGGATAGGATGATTTAAGAGAATTATGGATAAACCCTATTTATCGTCCTCGGGAACGGGATGGCGTCGCGGATGTGGTCGAGGCCGAACATCCACTTGCACAGGCGCTCGATGCCAAGGCCGAAACCGGCGTGGGGAACGGAGCCGTATTCGCGCAAATCAAGATACCATTGGTAGTCTTTCATGGGCAGGTTCTGCTCGGCCATGCGCGCTTTCAATTCGTCGGCCTGCCAGATGCGCTCCGAACCGCCGATGATCTCTCCGTGGCCTTCGGGCGCCAAGAGGTCGGCGGACAGGACGGTGCCAAGCTGGTTGGGATCCTCGCGCATGTAGAAGGCCTTGAATTCTTTGAGATGGTTGTGGATGAAGATGGGCTGTGCCGCATCCTTGGTCAGGACAGCTTCCTCGTCCGCGCCCAAGTCCTGGCCGAATTCGATTTTGCAGTCAAGAGCCTGGCATTTTTCGATGGCTTTCTCGTAGGAAAGGCGCGGGAACGGCCCCTTGACCGCCAAGAGCTTCTTGGGGTCCCGCTCGACGGATTCGAGCAGCTCCGCCTGGTTCTTGCCCAAATCGTGGCAAGTCTGCACGATCATGTCCTCTTGTAGTTGCATGTTCATCTTCTGGTTGTAGAAGGCCATCTCGGGCTCGAGGTGCCAGTATTCGGCCAGATGGCGCACCGTGCGGCTGGGCTCGGCACGGAAGGAGGGGGCGAGCACATAGACTTTCTCAAGAGCAGTCATGAAAACTTCGGCATACATCTGCCCGGACTGGGAGAGGTAGGCCGGCGAGCCGAAGTAGTTGAGCTCAAAAAGCGTGGAGCCGCCCTCGCAGGCCGATTTGGTGATGATGGGCGGCGCAAGCTCGAAAAACCCGCGCTCGTCGAAGAATTGGTGCAGGGAGCGCAGGGCCGCGTGGCGCAGTTTCATCAGCTTGGAGAGTTTCTGCGAGCGCAGCCACAGGTGGCGCACGTCGAGCAGGAATTCGGTGGACTGGTCCTTGGAGATTGGGAAGGGCTGGCCTTGGTGGATGAATTCGAATTGGCTGGCCGCCAGCTCCCAGCCGCCGGGCGCGCGCTCGTCCTTTTTGGGGATGCCGGCGAGCATGCACGAGGATTCGATGTAGGCGGATTTGGCGGCCTCGAACGCCTTCTCGCCGGCCGCATCCTTCTTGATGGCACATTGCAGGATGCCGCTCGCGTCGCGCAGCACGAGGAAGGCCAAAGAGCCGGAAGAGCGGGCGCGATGCACCCAGCCCCGGATCTGGACGGGCTTGCCCTCGTGCTGGCCGGCGAGGATGTCGGCGATGGGGGTGAAGGAACCGGATATGCAGTCCATAAGGATCGTGTAGATATTACAGAGGAATGTTTTTTACCGCTCGTATCGGAACCGCAGAGGGGAACGCACGCAAACAGAATCTTTATTAAATTCGGTGTAATAAGTGTAATAGGTGTAATTATGGAGTACATCACCAAGAAAGTGCCCAAGAACCTCTCGGGCCGGATACGGCGGCTCAAGGCCCTGATGAGCCTGCGAATGAAACGGAAGGTGACCGAAGGCGAGGTCATCGCGCTCGGGATAGCGAAGCTCGAGGAGGGGGAGGAAAGGCGCTCTAGAAACGCTTTAATAGAGCTCTCCGGCATCATCAAGAACGGAAAGAGCTCGTCCAAGGAAGTGGATGACGTCGTATACGGATGAGAGGTCCGATGGTTTTCATGATCATGCTCGACACGTCTTTTCTAATCGCCTTGGCACAGGGAAAGGACGAGAACCATGAGAGGGCGGATGCGCTGGCAAAGGAGTTCGATGAAAGGACGATTGTCAGCGACCATGTGCTCCTGGAATTCGTCACCCATCTGGCCAGGAGGGACGGGGGCGAAAATGAATATATGGCGGGGCAGAAACTTCTTTCCAGTGACGCGGATATGATATGCATTGGACGCGACGACTTGGGCGAAGCGCTGGATGTGATGAAGAAATACTCGCTCGGAAGCTTCGCGGATGCATCCAGCATCGTGATCATGAGAAAACTGGGCGTGAAGAAGATTGCCTCTTTTGATTCGGATTTCGACCGGGTGGCGGGGGTCGAACGGATTTGCTGATTCCCGCCCGGATGCGCCGATACTCTTATTATCATTCAATCGCGGGAATTTATCGTTTCACGCAGTTCAGGATGGAAGATGCGCCGATACTCTTATTATCATTCAATCCGATGCTTTGGCATGAGATTCGGCACGCTGGCGAAATGCTGGGAGCAGGTGGAGGCCGCCCCGGGAAGGATCGAGATGGCCGGCCAGCTTTCGGCGCTTCTGGCGCAGGCGGGTCGCGACGAGATAAAACCCATCGTCTATTTGAGCCAGGGGGTGCTGCTGCCCCCCTTCGACGGCCTCGAGCTGGGCATGGGTGAGAAGCTGGTGCAGGCCGCCCTCGCGCTCGTGTCCGGAAGAAGCGAAAAAGAGCTGGAGGCGCAGTTCAAGAAGACGGGAGACTGGGGGCTGGCGGCCCAGTGGGCGCTGGGCAAGAAAAAGCAGACCTCCCTCTCGTCGCACGAGCTGGGCCTGCACGAGGTGTACGATTCGCTCACCCGATTGGCCAAGCTGTCCGGGCACGGGAGCCAGGAGGCCAAGATCAAGGCGCTCGCGGAGATGATCAATTCCGCCGACCCGATCGAGGCGAAATTCATCATCCGGTTCGTGGTGGGAAAGCTCCGGCTGGGGGTCGCCGAGCCGACGTTGCTTGATGCGCTCACGCTGATTCGCGTGCCGATGGTGAAGAAGAATATCGCCGCCATCCGGCCTTTGCCGGGGGACAAGAGCATCGGCATCCGGATAAAGCCCCAGAACGATGACGGGACGGACGAATCGAACACGGATGCCGACGCCAGCCTCACGCTCATTTTTGGATGCGAGGACGCCAAGCGCATGGAAGAGCTGGCGGACGGCTCGCCGATCGAGCTGGTGCTGAACGACGGGATGCACATTGAGAATTTGAAGCTGGACAAGGTGCGCCAAAGCAAGGAGAACGCCGAAGAATACAAGGCCGTCATCTCCGGGTTCAAGAAGAACATACGGGCGCCGGTGGAAAGGGCGTATAATCTGTGCTCCGACTTGGGATGGGTGGCCGAGCTGGCGCTCTTTGACTATGCGCGGATAAGGAAATTCCCCATGCGCCTCTTCTCGCCGATCCGGCCGGCGCTGGCGGAGCGGCTGGCCGACGCGCCGGCCATCATTGAGAAGCTGGGGCCGTGCGCGGTGGAAGGCAAATACGACGGCTTCCGGCTGCAGGTGCACAAGGAAGGAAGGCGCATCGAGCTGTATTCGCGCAAACTGGAGCGCATGGGCGAATCCTTCCCCGAGATCGTGGAGGCGGCGCGCAAATTGCCGGCCGAGCGCGTGATTTTCGAGGGCGAGGCGCTGGCCTACAACAAGAAGGAGGGCAAATACTACTCGTTCCAGACCACCATCCAGCGCAAGAGAAAATACGGGGTGCAGAAGATGCGCGAGGAATTCCCCCTGCGCCTCTTCGCGTTCGACCTGATGTACCTGGATGGCGTGGACTGGACAGGCGAGCCCTACGAGAAGAGGCGCTCGGAGCTGGAGAGGCTGGTGGGCGGCAACAACGACATCGAGCCCTCGCTGCTAAAAAGGGTCAAGAGCTCAAGCGAGCTTGAGAATTTCTTTTCCAAATGCGTGGCCGATGGGCTCGAGGGCATCATCGCCAAGGACTGGAGCGCGCCCTATGTGGCCGGGGCGCGCGAATTCGCGTGGATAAAACTCAAGAAAAGCTACGGCGCGATGGCGGACACGCTGGACACGGTTGTGGTGGGGTATTACCTGGGCGAGGGGGCGCGAACAGGCTTCGGATTTGGAGGCCTGCTCGTCGCGGTCCGAAACGAGGAAAACGGCCAGCTCCAAACCATCGCGCGCGTGGGCTCGGGCTTTACAGAGGAGGAGATGACCGAGCTGGAGCAGAGCCTT
>JAHFEC010000082.1 GCA_023248665.1 Microcaldota archaeon
CCTTCTTCCCCAAGCCTATCCTGCACCTGCGAGTTGAGTTTCCAGAACCTCGTCGGGTCATGGCCGTACGTGGTCTTGAGCAGGCGGGCGATGAAATCGCGCCCCGCTTTTCCATCCGGCTCCGAGCCACTCGCGCCATCAGAGTGGGGATTCTGCGCTCCCTCCGGCCCGCCGTCGGACTGTTTGCAGAACAGGAGCTCAAGGTATTCTTCCTGCAGGCTCGGGCCGATCGGGTTTTTTTCGCTGCGCGTCATGTAATCTTCCCTTGTGCGGCCATCCGCCGGTGCCTGCCGGTTTTTCGGCGCCGGCCGGCACGGTTTTTGATCGCGAGGGCGCGTCGTTCTTCCCTCGAGCCCATCGGTCTTATCCTTTCCGTCTTTTTCCTGCCGATGCTTCCGGCCTGTCTTTTTTAGGGTTGCACCCACTCGATCTCGTAATACTCGAATTGGGAGCCCGGGATCTCGATTCGGTGCACCGCGTAGTAGGTCACGCTCGTCTCCCGGTCCGCGATGGCGATCATCAGTTCCAGCCCGATGCGCTTGCAGTCCTCTATGGCCGCCGCCATCTCCTCGCCGCCCAAGTATTCCTCTTCCGAGAGCGAGAGCATGAGGTAGCGGGGCTTGCCGGTCCGGGGGTTCTCGATGTTCGTGCCGTTGCGGTGGTAGAGCAGGAAATCCAGCTTCGTGTGCAGCATGCCTTTCTTGTCCTTCTCCTTGCCCATTTTTCCCGCCTTGCCTTCCGCCTTCTTTTTCTGGCCCGGGATGGCGAGCACGAACGTCTTTCTCACCGAATGCGCCACCCGAATCGCGCGCGCCCATTCGGAGATGAGGAGCCGCTGCTCCCTCGGGAAGACGTGCAGCACATGCTGGCTGTGCATCCAGCCCTCGCCCTTGGCCGGCGATGCGCCGGGGAAGTAGATCCGGAAGTGCGTCCCGAACTTAAAACCGCTTTTTAGCGTGAATCCCTGCAGCCGCCAGTCCTCATACACCTCGTAGAGCGCCTTGAAGTCGGGCCGGCGCTCCACCGCCGCCTTCATCACCTGCGCGGCGCTGGCGTTCTCAAGCAGGAGCGCGGAGTGCTTCATCAAGAAGAGTGTTTCGTACACGTCGAGCTTGCCCAGTTTCCCCCGCTGCTCGGCCTTGTAAGTGGCATACTGGCCGAACCACCATCGCTGGTAAAGCTCCTTGGCCGTCGCGTCGTCATCCACCACGGCCACGAGGTCGTCCTCGTAGAACCGGGCCTTGAGCGAGAATTTCGGGGCCTCGAACTCCCCCTTGGGGTAGCTGCGCAACGGGTTGCGGCCGAAATTCTGCGCAATCTCGCTTACCTGCCTTGCGATGAGGCCCCGGTCGCGCCAATCCTTGTAGGTGAAATAGCGCGCCATCTGCTTGGGGCTGTCGTACATGGCCGCCACTTGGTTGAAATTGTACGTGTTCTGCGCCCCGTCCCGGCACACGGCGTTGCGGATGTCGATGAGATAAAGCGCCTCCTGCTCGAACAGCTCGATGACGCCCCTCTTCATGTACCCAAAATGCCCGCCTGTAAGCGAGCTGACGCTGGCGGGCTGCGCGGCCCGCACCAGTTTGTTCTTCCCGTCCAATTCAAGCTCGACCGCCATGAAGGGTTAGGCGCTCGCGCAGAATAAAAAGGTGCGCAATAGACGATGATGGAAAACGAGCAAGACCGAAAGATAAAAAATAAAACAGGAGTCCGTCGATTTCGCGCTCCCGGGGGCGCGAGATATACCCGTTCATCCCGCTCTTAAGCTCATTGCGCTCCTATTTTCTTTTGCTATCGCTTGAGCATCCGATATGCCAGCATCGGGAAAATCAGCGAGGCGTCCCCGTCCACGTGCACGGTCTTCGCCCCCTCTTTTATCTTGCCCCAGCTCACCGCCTCCGAGGTGCGCGCGCCCGAGAGCGAGCCGTCATAGGGCGTGCCCGTGCTCACGTAAATGGCGTAATCGAAGCCTTCGCGCAGGATGTTCGCGCCGATGGCATGGTGCTTGGCCACCCCGCCGCCCAAGATGATGCCGGCTGTCTTGTCCGCATCCAGGATCATCTGTCCCAAGCGGGGCAAATCCCCGGACGCGTCCACGCCGAATCCGGGGTGGGCCTGCTTGAAGAAGTACATCTGCAGCCCGAACGCGCCGTCGGTCGGCGCGGGGCAGAAAACGGGTATGTCGTTTTTGGCCGCCCAGTAAACGAACGAATTCTCGTCGTGAAGCTCCATTCCGAGGTCGCGGATCATCTCGTGCGGCGCGAGCAGGCGCCCGAGCTTGAGCTGCTTCTGCAAGCACTTCGAAAAGAACGGCTTGAGCGTCTTCTCCAGCTCGACATAAGCCTCGTTGGGGATGATGATGTTGCCCACCCGGTTGAGCCCGGAGCGGTGCAGCGCCCGGTCGTCCTCCTCGAAGCTGGCCAGGCGGAACGGGGCCTTCGTCTTCATCACGTCCTCCTCGACCGAGCCGATGGCCGTGATGATGGCGTCCACCTTTTTCTCGCGGCACAGTTTCGCGAATATCTCGCGCATCCCGCTGGAGACGAGGTTGGTGGTGAACGTGAGGATGATCTTGGCCTTCTGTCTTTGCGCCTCGGCGATGATCTCGTCCGCCTTGGCCGCCTGGCTGGCCTGCAGCCCGCACGCGCGCATGGAAAGCATGAGCTCGTCCAGCGTCATGCGCTCCTTCAAGGCGATGCCCTCGATAGCCTCAAGCCGCGCCTTTTTGCCCGTCTCTTTTGCCATACGATGCCCCTTATCCGCCCGGAGCCTGCGGCCCCAAGTCCATGCGCTCCACTTCGCCCACCGGCGCGTGATGGATGCTGGCGCGCGGCAAAGAGACATAAGCCGGCGGCTTGATGTTGGCCAGGCTCATGCGCCGGCCCTTGAGCTCAAGATAAAGCGTCTGCATGGCGTCGAACTCCTTGGCTTCCTCCTCGGAGAGCTCGCCGGCCTGCTTCTTGGCCATGAACAGCTGGATCTTCCGGGTCACGGCGCTGATGTGCTGCTCGTTCTCTTCCCATTCGCCCAGCCGCTCTTTGAGCACCCACGCCTTGAGTTCGGTGCCCTGCACCCGGATGTTCTTCTCCACTTCCTCAAGCGAGCTCACGTACGGGCTCCCTTCAAATTTTTTTTTATCGGTGGAAAGCGTGTTGTCGGCCACATATGCCGCGATGCCCAGCCTTCCGAGCAGGGTGGCCAGCTCCTGCTGCTGCTCGGCGTTGAGCGCATCGATGGTGATGTTCTGGGACAGGTTGGACTCGACGACCGCCTTGAGGTTCTGCGCCTCCTTTCTCTGGAGCATGTTGAGCATGATGGTGAGCCGGGCGATCTCCTCCTTGTGCTCGTAGTTCTTGCGCGTGATTTCGGCGCGCTGGCGCATGAGTTCGTAGTCTGGCCCGCTCTTCTGGCGCACGGCCTCGTCCAGCTGCTCCCGCCCGTGCTGGTTGATCCGCTCGCTGAGCGCCGTGATCTCCCCCTTCGACGGCACCACGGTGATGAGGTCCACCACTTTTATCTTCTCTTCGATGGGCTTGAGTTTCTCGTCGATCTCGCCCAAAATGGTCCCGAGCGCGGAGACGTGCGTGTCTTGTGCGCTCGCGCCGTTGCGAAGAAGGAAGTCCCGCCTGAACATCGTCTCGGTGCGCTTGCGGTTGAACACCGTATGGTCCACCAAGTCGGTGCTGGTGATCACGATAGGCTCGTCCACGTCATTTTATGGGGAAGAAATAATTAAAAGGAGAAGCCTGTCCGGCAATCCTGCCGCGCGCCTCTGGCCGGCCGCTCATCCCAGCCTGCGCATTATCTCCAGCGCCTCTTCCCGGCCAATCTGCCCGTTCTGAGCCCGGGCGGCCGCCAGCATCCGCAGGCCCCCCATCAGGTTGCGCGCATCGAACCCGAGTCTTCCGAGCATCTGGGCCGCCCGCGCCGAGCGCCCGCCCGTTCGGCAGACCAGCACCAGCGGCCGGTCCTTGGGAAGCTCGCCGGCGCGCTCTTCCAACCCGATGAGCGGCACGTGGATGGCGCCCGCCTCGTGGAAGCTGTCCCATTCCTCCTGCGAGCGCACGTCAATCACATGAAAGCGCGCGGGGTTTTTGAGAAATTCTTCTGGAGACAAATTGCGGTACATGAAACGGCCTCATTCTACTCCGACGGAGTGCAAGTATTCGGCAATTGCTTTTTTGCCAGCCATTTGGCTTTTGGTGAATCTTTCCGGGGCTCCCGCCGGTTTCGTATATTCGAGCGCCTCCTTCAATTCCCCGGCTCCGTGTTCAACCAAAAACTTCACCATGTCCAGGTCGCCTGCGATGGTGGCGAGTTTTAGAGGGGTCAGGCCATATCGTATTTTTTGGTTTATGTCCGCCCCGTTCTCCGCCAAAAACTTCACCAGCTCAAGATTTCCCACTATGGCTGCTGCGGTTATTGGGGTCCAGCCGTCTTTGTCGACCCGGTTCATATCTGACTTGTTAATCCGTCCTGCCCGAAAGAGCTGGTCCAATTCCTTGCGGTTCGACTTCCCCGCAAGGCTCCAGATGCCATATACCGAGAGCTTGTTTTTCTCTACGAAATCAACGATATTCGCATACGCTATCTTCTTGTCCTGGACCATCATCTTGGCCAGGTCGTCGAGGCCCGCATTCTGCAAAGAAAGGGCCCTGCCCCCGCGGGCATAACATGCGTAAAGGAACTCCCCCCGCCAGTCCAAATACAAAGGCTCGTCCGGGTAGAGCAGGTTCACCGTCTGCTTGCGGCCATCCAAAATTTTGGTATTTGTTTTTTTCAGCTGCCTTCTCATCGCGTCCGAGCGGCCGTCCGTTATAAAAATATAGTTCAGAAATTCGCGGCTTGAATCGTGTTCGATTTCATAGCCGCCGGCAGCCGCATCCTCCTCTTTTTTCTTAAGCTCAGCATTGTGGATTTTGTTTGCAAGACGCACGGCACCCACGGCACTCATTATCCTCCCGTAGTTGGAAATGCTTTTATAATCCCAGTGTATCTCCGAGTAAATTCCCCACGTGATAATAAGTTTCCCGGCGGCCTCCTTGAACGTGCTAACGAGTTTCCCGTCGGTCTCCTTAGGTTTCCCGGCGGCCTCCTTGAAATCGTCCATGCCCATCTTCCCATTTTTTGGAAGCAGGTCTTCAGCAAGCGCCCGATTCTTGGCCCTTCGGTCCTCTCCGCTTGTTTGTTCTTCTCCTTTTCCATCCTCTTCCTTGTTTTCCGGGGGCAGGCCCGCAATCGCCCCTTTTTCATCCCCCGTTCGTTGTGGAATGACGTTCAAATACGCTGAAACAGCCTCTTCCTGCGCCTCCAGCATGGAGTTCCGGGCCGGTTGCCCGTTTC
>JAHFEC010000083.1 GCA_023248665.1 Microcaldota archaeon
CAGTGTTGAGGCTGAAATACCCGTTGCGGATGCCATTGTAAATCTCAAGCGCCCCCTGCGTCATTCCTGTCCACATCACGGCCTGCCCCGCTCCGCTGACATATTTTCCGGCGCCGGCCAATTGCTCCCCCAGCCGCCCGGCTTTCATGGCCTCGCCAAGGAAAGGCATGGCCATGGCCGCGCCCATGGCAATCTGGGAGAAATTCTTGTCCCGCATGCCCTCATAAACGTCTTTGCCGGACAGGTAAGCGAACCCGGCCGCCGACCCGATTTGCCCTCCGGGGATGAACGACATCGCGGTGAATGCCATCACGCCGACGGATTCCTTGTTGGCCACCGTCCAGCGGAAGGTTTCATTGTTTATTTCCATCCCAAACAATGTAGCTTTGCCCTGCTTGACGAAAATATCCACAGGGAGTTTCTGCAAGGTGGCATCAATCTCTTTTTGCATGCTCCGGGTGCGCTCGAGCGCCTGCACCATTGTCATATTGCCGGATTTGAGGTCTTTCTCCATCTGCAGGTATTCGGCTTTCAGCTTCTCCAGCTTCGACACCCCGTTTGCCGAGCCAGCCATCGGCTTGTAAGTGTCAATCAGCTGCTGGGCCGCCAGCGCGGAATTAACTAAATAGAATCCGACGTCCTTGCGGATTTGCGCATTCTGGTCCCAATGCATCTGCAAGCCGTGGTCTCCCTCGAAGAGCGGCTCTAGCATCTGCCTGAAATAGCCTTCCACGCGCCGGATACGGTACATTCCTTCTATCGCATTGAGCTGGTCGGTCAGGTTCAGCAGAGACTCCTGACGCTGCTGCGCATTGGCTGGCATGTTCCTCTTGATGTTCTCCGGCGCGAATTGGGAGAGCGGGCCGGCGGGCATTTTCTCTGGTATCTCGATGAGCGAGTTCTGTTTCTCATATATTCCGAATCTGTCCTCGAATACCCTTCCCTTTGCATCCATCCAGGCCTTCTTGGCATCTGCTTCCAAATCACCTTTCATCTCTTGATACTTACTGTTCAATTGATTTTGCAGATAATCCGACACTTTGTCCATGTAAGCGCCCTGGCCCAAAAGCGCCTTCTCATAGGCGGCCTCGGCGTTTTTCTTTTTGGCGCTTAACATCAGCTCTTTCAGGACGTCTGCCTTCTGCTCGGTGCTGGCATGAGAGCTCATCACAATCACGCGCGCCACGGCCTTGGCCGACTGGAGCCTGTCAATGGCTTTGATGTCCGGCGCGTCATTCAGGACAGGCTGGCCCTGCTCGTTTTTCACATAAAGAAGCTCCATCGCTTTGGCCGCGCTTGAGAAATACTTCCCGGCCGCGCTCCTGTACTTTCCATTGCCCACATTCGGCTCGACTAATTGGGCCAGCGCATTAAGCTTGTTTTTTTGCCATTCCGGGCTCTGGCCGCTGCCCAATATTTCGTCGGCAGCCTGCGCATAATTTTTCCTGAGCCAGCTCGCCGGCCTGTTGTTATCCGTATTTTTGTAGGCGTCCGGCCCCATCGGGCTTTCGCTAAAGAAAGCTGTTGCCGCTAGATGAACATCGTTAGGATTTTTCAATTCCACCGTGTTTTTCCCCGGAACAAAGCCCTTTTTCAACACTCCTCTTTTTTCATCAGCATTTTACGCGCTTCTTCCAGTATGAGCAGAACCGCCCCGGCTCCGGCCGCCACCAGCCAATCCGTGAGCCCGAGCGGCACGGTTTCCATCAATCCAGACAGGGGCGCATAATAGATGATGGCCAATTGCATCACGAACGAAGCCAGCACCGCCAGAAGCAGATACCTGTTGCCGAATGGGTTGTGCAAAGCCGACAATCCGAACGAACGACAACTGATGGCGTTCACCAACTGCATCACGACGAACGCCGTGAGCGCCATCGTGCCGGCCTTGGCCGGCTCGTGCGCCAGATAGTATCCGAATATGGCGAGGGCGACGGCGGCCATGAGCAGCCCGCCGAGCATAATGGAAAGCAGCATCTCCTTGCCCAAAAACGGGGCGGAAGGCGCGCGCGGTGCGCGTGCCATCACGTCCGAGCGCGCCGGCTCGAGGCCCAAAGCCAAAGCGGGCGGGCCGTCCATGATGATGTTAATCCAAAGGATTTGAACGGGTTTTAGCGGCAGCACCACGAAAAGCAATGGCGAGGCGAACATCAGCGTCAGGGCGGCCACGTTGGTGGTGAACTGGAAATGCACGAATGAGCGGATGTTCTCAAAGATGGCCCTTCCGCGCTCCACGGCCCGCTCCAGCGTGCCGAAATTGTTGTCCAGCAATATGACGTCGGCCGAGCCCCGGGCGACGTCCGTGCCGCCGATGCCCATGGCCACGCCGATGTCGGCCTTCTTGATGGAGGGCGCATCGTTCACCCCGTCGCCGGTGAGCGCAACGATCTCCCCGGAGGCCTGCAAAGCCTTGACGATTCTGAATTTGTGGTCCGGCGTGGCGCGGGCGCACACGGCCATGTGCTTGACGGCCTCCAATAGCTGCGCATCGCTCATCTGGTCGATCTCGTGTCCCTGCGCCGGTTTCTCCCCTGTTTTGAGGATGCCCAGATCCAGCGCGATGCGCATGGCGGTGAGCGGCGAGTCGCCGGTGAGCATGATGACCCGGATGCCGGCCTTTTGGCAGGTAGACAGGGCCGAGCGCACTTCGGGCCGGGCCGGGTCCGTCAGGCCGACCACGCCCAGCCACGTGAGCCCTTCCTCGTATAGTTCATGCTTGTTCGAGGGACGGTCGGCTTCGGCCGGGGGCAGCTTCTTGCGCGCGATTCCCAGCGTGCGCAGGGCCTCGGCGGCATCTCGCTCGTAGGCCGCCCGGACGCGTCGGCGGTCCGCGGCCGTGAGGGCCCGCTCGCCATCGGCGGTGAGGATGCGCGTGCAGCGCGCGAGCACCACCTCGGGCGCGCCCTTGACATAGGAGATGCGCTGGCCCTCCCACTCGCGCACCTGCACCATCATCTTGCGCGCGTATTCGAATGGCCGTTGTTTGGACATCGTCCAGTTGTCGCGCATGCGGGTGGCGTCAAGACCCGATTTGTGCGCCGCCACCAGCAGGGCCACTTCGGTCGGGTCGCCCCGGCTGCCGACGAACCGGCTCTTGTCGTACAAAAGGGAAGCGTCATTGCACAGCGCGCCGGCGCTCAGCAGGCCGGTGATCCGCGCGCGATCGAGCGCGCTCATCTCGCAGCCGTCCGCGCGCGCGATGCGCCCCGAAAGTTCGGTCGGGCCGCCCCCGATGTCAAAGTCCGCGCCCGGAAGGCTGGCGCGCACCACGGTCATCTTGTTCTGGGTGAGCGTGCCCGTCTTGTCTGTGCAGATCACCGTAGCCGAGCCGAGCGCCTCCACGGCCTGCATCTTGCGCACAATCGCCTTGTCCCGGGCCATGCGCTGCACGCCCACGCCCAGCGTGATGGCCATCACGGTGGGCAGGCCTTCGGGGATGGCGGCCACCGCCAGGCTGACGGCGACCAGAAGCATGGAGATCACGTCCTCGCCGCGTACGATGCCCCACAAGAAGAACGCAAGCGAGAGGAGGACGGCCGCCTTGCCGATGTTCTCGCCCAAGGCGGTGAGCTTTTTCTGCAGGGGTGTCTGGGCGCTTTGCGCGCCCTCCAAATCCTTGGCGATCTGCCCGAAGCTGGTGGCAAATCCGGTCGCATAGACGAGCGCCTTGCCATTGCCGCGCACGATGAGGGTGCCGGCATAGATGCAATTGGTCCGCTCGGCCATCGGCGCAACCGCCGGCAGGATCCCGGCTGTCTTGTTGGCCGGCAACGACTCGCCCGTGAGCGCGGACTGGTCCGCCGACAGGTCGCCCTCGAGAAGCCGGGCGTCGGCCGGCACGAGGCCGCCTTCCGACACGAGGATGATGTCGCCCGCCACGAGCTCGCGCGCGTCCACTTCGCTCTGCCGGCCCTCCCGGATCACCACGGCGCGCGGGGCGGCCAGCTTGCGCAGGGCGGAGAGCTCCTGCTCGGCCTTGTATTCCTGCACGAATCCGAACACGATGGAGAGCACGACGGCCGTCAGGATGCCGGCCGCGTCGATGAGATGGCCGGCGAGGTAAGCGACCACGGCCGACGCGACCAGCAGAAGGATGAGGATGTTCTGCGCCTGCCGGGTGAGGATCTCAAGCCACGTGTGCTTCTGCCTGATCTCCCAGCTGTTGGGCCCGTGCCGGTGCAGGAGCTCCTTGGCCTGCGAGAGGCTCAATCCGTCCGGCGAGCTATCGAGCGCCGAGAAGAGGGCGCGCTCGCTCAAGGAATGCGCGCTCGCGGCGGCATCGCGGGCATGTTCGGGCCGGGCCATGCCTTGATTTCGCGCCCGCTGTTTTAAGGCTTACACTTCTGCGCCCGAGCCCCGAGAATCCTGCCCCCGAAAAAGCGAACGCAGGCCGGGCCTTCCGCCCGTGCCCCGGTCCCCTTATTTTCCATCCATCTTTCTTTGCGCTCCGCCACCGTCGAGCCAGACAGAACCTATTTAAATACTCCCCTCACTTTCCCAACGCCGGAACGCCGAAGAAAAAGCCATTCCACGCCGACGGATCAGGAGGCAAACGTTTATATATCTCTTTTGGGCAATCTATTCATCATCTTTTAAAGATATCTTGACTCGCACCTGAATTTGGGTACTAGTTGGATACTTAGCCGAGGTAATGACTATGGTGGACAAATGCCCGGAATGCGCTAACAAGAAACTGACGCGCGATTACGAGAAGGGCGAGGTGATCTGCACCAACTGCGGACTCATCGTCGCCGAGAACATCGAGGACCCGCGCCCCGAATGGCGCGCGTTCGACTCCGAGCAGCGCGAGAAGCGCGCCCGCGGCGGCGCGCCCATCAAGTACATGCGCCCCAACAAGGGTCTTGTCACGGAGATTGACCAGTACAACCGGGATATCAGGGGGGCCAAGATATCGCCCAAGAAACAGGCGCAGCTCTACCGCATGAGAAAGTGGCACAAGCGCGCTTCCATCGCAACCTCGATGGAACGCAATCTGGCCATCGCTCTTTCCGAGCTGGACCGCATCGCCTCCTATTTGGGCCTTCCGGATTCCATTCGCGAATCCGCCGCGCTTCTTTACCGCAAATGCATCAAGGCCGAGCTCATCCGGGGCCGGCTGATCGAGTCGGTTGTTTCCGCAGTCATCTATGCCACCTGCCGCTTGCATGGCATCCCCCGCACGCTTGATGAAATCTCGCGCGTGTCCGGCATCGAGAAAAAGGAAATAGGGCGCGCCTACCGCTTCGTGCGCAGGGAGCTTGACATCGACGTGCCGCTCACCGACCCGGCCCAGTACGTGCCCAAATTCACGGCCGCACTCAAATTATCCGGGCAG
>JAHFEC010000084.1 GCA_023248665.1 Microcaldota archaeon
CCCCGTCTTTCAACTTGTATTTCTCGCGCATGCCCTCCTCGGCGACGAATTCGAGCACCGTGGGCGGATGGTGGTTGAGCAGCGGGAATATCAGCACGCCTGCGGAGTCAAGCACCCGCGCGCGCATGAGCCTGATCGGGTAGAATTCCCGCCCGTTGATTGCGAAGCCCGGCACGTGAAGCCGGCTTCCGTCCTTGAGCGCGTGCACCCGCAGGGCGTCGGTTTGGGAAACCTCGATGTTCAGGGTGCCCAGAAACGGCGCATATCCCAGCCGGTCGGCAAACCCTTTCTGGTATGGCTCAAGAGACAGGAAGAACCTCCCCTGTCCGAGACCTTGGACGACCCGGCCTTCGATGCGCATGGCAAACCCAAGGGATATAAACTCGGAAAGGCTATAAAATACCGGCCGATGAAGATATGAACAACCGCTGATCCTCATGATGTAGCCAATACAGCGTCTGAGGCCTTGAAACTTATTTTAGGATTTTTTTCAGATGCCGAGTATTCCCTGCCGGATGAACGCCACGCCCCATGCCAGCGTCACGAGGCCCATCAATGTGGAGAGGATGACGACGGAGCTCTTGCCGAAGAAGCGCGAGAGGTAGGTGGCGAAGAAGAGGGCGAGGAACACGACGAACAGGGCGGCCCCGGCCGAGAAACCGGTCAGGAGCATGCCGTGCTGCGAAACGGACAGGATGGTGGTCATGATGGCCGCCGGGCCGGTGATGAGGGGGGTGGCGATGATGGTGGATATGGCCGCCACGCTGTTCTCCTTTTTGGCCGCGCCCATGTCCAGGCCCATCACGGTGCGTACGCCCAAAAGGGCGAGCACGATGCCGCCCGCGATCTTGAAATCGGCCAGCTTGATGGAAAACATGTCCAGCATCGCGGTGCCGGAGAAAAGCACGATGGCCAGCAGCACGCCGGCCAGCAAGGTGGCCAGGATGGCGATGGAGCGGCGCTTGTCGTCGGCGAGCTTTCGGGTAAGCGAGAGAAAACTGGCGAAGCTCATGAAGGGGTCGAGGATGACCACGTAAAGGAAGAAGAGCTGGACGAATTCGCCGATCATCGAAGACACCGCATAGGCTACCATCGCATGGTTTTTATGGGTTGCGGGGGCGCAAAGGGCTCATAAAAGGTATCCGGTCGCGTCCTCGGCCATGCCCGTGCCCGGCCCGAAATCGGCCAGCGTGTGCGTGCGGCCGCTCTTTTTGTCCGTGAACAGAAAGTCCTTGGCCTCGACGAGGAATTCGTCGTATTCGAAGAGGGTCTTGGATTTGAGCTTGAAGGGCTGCATCAGGTAGGAATGAAGAAGCAGGTAAAAATCCGGGCCGTGCAGGAGCCAGCGGCGCTCCTTTCCCGCAAGCCACGTGTCCAGCCGCAGGCCGGAAAATCTCGTGCGGACTCCGCCCGTTTCAAGGAAGGCGGAGGAGAGCATGGAAAAATGCTTCCGGTCCTGACGGCCCAGGTCCCCGAGCGGCTTGGCGACGAAGAAATCGAACACCGCACCGTTCGCGAAATACACGCGCACCCAGTTCCAAGGAGCGAGCGGCAGGATGGCGACCACTTTCTGCAGGTAGGCGTCGCCCGATAGTTTCCGGCGGCCCATCCGCCCCTCGAATTTGAAATAATAATTGACCATGACCGCGCCGAAGCCCGTAAAGAATGGCGCGCGCAGCATCTCGATGAATTCGTGCGGCTTTCCGGTTGAGGGCTTGCGGATTCTGGCCGAGAACAGGGCCCGGCCGTCTTTGGTGATCTCGGCCGAGAAATGCGGGTATTTTCCGCAGACCGAGATGAGATGGCGTCCGCTTCTGGCGCGCAGGCAGTTGCCGCCGGCTTCGGCGCCGAGGGAGACGTCGGAGAGCCCGTCGATGGCGACGCGCTTTTGGCCGCGCGCGTCCGAGAGCCAGCACACGCTCGCGCAACGCTTGGAAGCCGGCCCGCCGTCGCCCCGGCGCACCTCGACATTGTTCACGTCCACTTCGGAGCGGGCGCGCCCGAAAGTCATCACCACCTGCTCGCGCCGGCCGGCGGAGCAGAAATGCAGAAACCAGTATTCCTTGCCCATGTACGGCAGGTCCTCGAAGGAGAAGAAGAAATCGTCCGGGTGCGGTTCGGAGCGCTTCCCGAGCGCGCGGCGCATCTTGAGCATGCGTTGCTGCATCCGGCGCGCGCCGGCCAGCCAATCCTTGTTCCGGAGCCAGCCCAGATCCAGCTTCGGCATGCCGGGAAGGCTGAACAGGCTTCTCATATGAGGAACCCCCATGAGTTCTCCATATTGCCCCAACCCATTTTAAGCCTGATGGCCGGCCCGGCGTCCGGCGTGATCTCCAGCTTCTCGAGCACGGCCGGATATTCGTTGTATTTGAAAGCGGAGCGCACGGGCAGTACGCCGATGTTTTTCTCGAACGACCAGCAGGCGTGGGCATGCGCGCGCGCCCGGGCGGAGAACCGAAAGCCCGGCCCGCCGCCGCTAAGATGATGGATGTAGAGCGGGCCCGAAGAGCGCGGAGCGCCGCAAGAGGGGGTGGAAGCCCGGGGTTTTCCGCCTTCTTTTGCTTCTTTTACCTGCTCGATTTTGACTTCAAGCTCGTGCCCCTCGAACACCTGCCGGCTCGGCGCGTGGTAGATCAGGATGTCGCGGCTGGGTGTGAGGGCCGGGCCGCCGAGCGGCAGGCCAGCCATGCCAAGATTGTCCTTGAGCGTGGCCGCGCCGACGTAAGTCTGCATGTAGGTGGCCATCGAACCGTCCGGGAAATGGTACAGCCCCCAATACCATTGCGGCGGCGGGGCGGCCATGAGGATTTTCTGGAAATAGGCGGTGCCGTGGATTTTCTTCTTGTTGATCCGACCGGCCGCTTTCGCCAGACCGCCCGATTCCCCCGAGCCGGTTGTTTTTTCTTGGCGGCCCGCCATCTCTTTTCCTTGGCTGCCCTCTTGCATTTTTCCGGCGAATTCAAAGCCCGACAAATCCATGCGCTCAAGGCGCGTGCCTTCGACCAGCGCCAGGCCGGCCGGGAAAATGGTCTTGTTGTGCGTGGGCCCGAGCGCAGGATGCGTGTCGGACTGCCGGGCATGGAATTCGAATGAGATTTGAGGCGTGCGTATCGTGGTGATGAACTCCTCGCCCTCCTGCCGAAAAGACGTGGACGTGGAATCGCCGGCCCGGCGGGCGGAATGCGAGCCGAAGCTCAATCCGGGCGCGTCCAGCGAGCGGGCGCAAGGGTCCAGATGCATCTCTCCCGGCTCGAGGATGAAATCGTCGTGCATCTTCTTGCCGTCGAAATACCAGGCGGCGGTCGCGCCATCGAGAATATGCCTGGCACCGCTTCCCCCGCCGGCCGGGATGGAACGGACGGGTTCCGGGACTTGGATATCCAGCCGGTTGCATTGGATTCTCTTGTCGAGCTTGATGGACCAGAGGATCATGATCTGGCGGCATTTGCCGGTCCGGGCCGTCTGGTCGTCATGGATGAAAAACAGCCAGAACCACCAGAGCCACGCGCCGGGCCGCAGGTCCTCTGAAGCAGGCATTTGCCAGATGTCATTGAGGACTTTGGCCCGAGAACGCGCGGAGGGAGACGGTTCGACGGATCGGACTGGATTTGGCGATGGTTGAACCAAGCAGACACCGCAAATGAGTGGGTAGCGCCGGTTTTTATGCTTTGGCGTGCATACTAAAAAACAGTGTTTTTGATGGATTATACGACGCCAGACAAACCCCTAGCAGACAATCCGGCCGAGATGGATTTTTGTTTATACGACGCGATCGTGGTCGGCTCCGGGCCGGCCGGGAGCGCGTGCGCCATCTTCCTCGCGCGCGCCGGGAGAAAGGTCCTGCTCTTGGACAAGGCCGAATATCCGCGCGAGAAGGTGTGCGGGGACGCCATCTCCGGCAAATCCATCCACGTGCTGCGCGAACTGGGAATTCTGCCGAAGCTCGAAGCGCAGGCGCACGGCGTGATCAACGGCTTGATGATGGTCTCACCGGACGGGAAAGAGGTGGTGGTGCCCTTCCCGAAAGCAACCGGGATGGGATGCGCGGGTTATTGCCTCAGAAGGAAGCAGACCGACGAGGCATTGAACGAGGCCGCCAAAGCGGAGAAGAACATCACGTTCGTCGGGCCGTTCAGCGTGCAAACGCTCTTGCGGGACGGCAAAAACGCCGTGATCGGAGTAAAGGGAGACGGGAAACCGGCCGGGATGGATGATCGTGGGAATGCTCAGAATGCGTCTTCTGGTGAATACCGGGCCCGCGTCGTTGTCGGCGCGGACGGTTCCGGCTCCGTCGTCTCCCGCTCGCTGGGGCTGGCCGGCGTGCCGCCCGAGCACGCGTTCATGGCCATCCGCGGCTACTGGCGCGGGGTGGGGGGCTTAAGCGAGAATATCGAGCTGTTCTTCATCGACGAGGTGCTGCCCGGCTACCTGTGGGTGTTCCCCATGGGAGACGGCACGGCCAACGTCGGATTGGGCATCCTCAATTCGGACATCAAGAAAAGGAACGAGCACCCCAACAAGATTCTGCTCAATGCGCTTGCCAAACACCCGATACTCTCCAAACGGTTTGCCAACGCCAAGCTGGAGGGGAATATCGGTGCGTGGACCATCCCGAACGGCTCTTACAAAAAACAGAACAGCGGCGATGGATGGGTCCTTTGCGGGGACGCGGCGAGCCTCGTGGATCCGTTTTCCGGGGAGGGCGTGGGCAACGCGCTCGCTTCGGGCAAATTGGCGGCGCAGGCCATCGACGAGGCGCTGGAGAAGCAGATGGAGGAGAAGCTCAACGGCTCGGGCGCAGGCTCGCCGGATGAGCCGGATACGGCCCCGCCGCAAGGGGGGGATGGGGATTCATCGCAGTCTTTAGATGCCGACACGTGGGCGCTGGACGCCTCCTCGCTCAAGCCCTATTCCGAGAGAATCGAAAAGGAATTGCGCCCCGAATTGGAGATGTCCTACAAATTGCAGCGCGCCTCGCGCTTGAGATTTCTGCTTAACCTGTTCATCGGCAAGGCGGCCTCAAAACCGGAATTTCGGCAGATGCTGGTTGACATGCTGGCCAATGACAAGGAGAAGGAGCGGGTGGCGGACCCGCTGTTCTATTTGAAATTATTGTTGCCGTGATAAACAGGCAGACAGAGGAATTCGCCCGGATGGACAGACCGACGCCCCCGCCGATCCGGCCTAATTGATTTCTTTGACCATCGTCCTATTCTTGCGGTCGTCGAGGTGGTCGGCCGGGCAGATGAAGGCGAAGACCAGATCCCCCCGCCCGCGCGGATTCGTGAGGCAATGGACCTCGCGGGCGCGCACGATGAGGGTGTCGCCCGGCC
>JAHFEC010000085.1 GCA_023248665.1 Microcaldota archaeon
ATAAGTGGCCCCGCAAGAGCGACAACTGCGTTGTCGGTCGGCAACAGATTTGCCGATAGGTCGGCAGTAGCCGACCGTGCAAGTCGGCAACGGCCGACTGCGCATTGCGGGGGCACTATAAGCCGGCCACGGGCGCCCGGGCGCCCATCCTTCTTCTTTTTTGGCCATTCTTCTTGGCTTTGGCACGCTTTTGCCCGTGTTTTGGCATTTCCATAAAGTAAATGGTATTTTAAACATGGCAAATGAATTCAGCCCATGCGCTGGAGCCCGTGCGTGGCCGTGATCTTCGTGCTTTTGCTCTCATGTGGCTGCCTATGCCAGCCCCTATTCAGCCCGCCGAGCAGGAGCGCGAACGAATCCGTTTCCAACCCGACGGCCCCGGCCCCAGTCCAGCCGTCGCCTCCCCAGCCCAAACCGCCGTATGTGCGCATCACGCTCAACGCCACCAGCGGCCCGGCTCCTTTCTATCCGCACTATACTTACATCTGCTCCTCGCCCCAGCACACGGCGCTTGCTTGCGAATTCAGGCTCGACAACCAGACTTACACCCAAGACTACGGCCCGGCCCCCAACCCCTTCTCCAATTTCACCATTCCCGATTTCTACCGCCAGACCGTCTCGCAGCCCGGCAACCACACGCTCGAACTCTATGCCGTTGACGACAACGGCCTGAACTCCTCCTTTGCCGTCTCCTTCACCGTCCTGTCGCCCCGGCCCCTCTCAGCGCCGGGCTGGTACGGGTGCAACAATCTCTCCGCTTCGCCCTGCGACCTCTTCCAGACTATATACTGCGACAAAATCACGCCGGGAGACCTGGCCGTGCGCGAGGCCGCCGCGGCCGCCATTTCCAAGCATCCGGGCCCCTATTCGGTCAACCAGCTGCTCGACATTTATGATTATGTCCGCGCCAACGTGCCTTACCAGAACGTGGCGGTCAACCTCACCTGGCAGCCCTATCCGCCCAGCCAGACGCTGGCTACCAAGTCCGGCGACTGCAAGAACCAGGCCGTGCTCATCGCCTCCATGGTGGAGGCCATCGGCGGCACCTCGCGCGTGCTCCTGATTCCCGGATGCTCGCACGCGTTCTCGGAAGTTTACATCGGCAATGTGAGCACCCTCGAGGCGTTCAATCAGGCCGTCTTCTCGCACTACCAATACAGCCCAGCCGTGAACTGGCACAATTCGAGCGGGCAAATCTGGTTCATCATGGACACCGCCGGCGGCCAGTATCCGGGCCAGACCATTCCCGAATGCCTTAACAGCAGCGACGCCCCGCAGACCTTCGTGCTCAACGACTGCAACCGCCCCCTCCTGCTCAACCCGCCCTCGATCGGGGACATCGAATACGGGCCGTTCGTGCTCTACGACAAGAACATGGTCATCGAGCCCGGCGCGTGGCAGTATTTCACATACCACAATGACGCGCAATACACCTTCTGCCGCTACAACCTCGATTTGGCGTCCCTCTCCAACCGGCCATTCAGCGAGTATATCATCCCGGCCGGAGACTACAACAGCTTCAAGAACCGGGAGTCCTACCATTCGTACGACCGGCAGGAGCAGGTGCAGCACGCCACTTTCCAGCTCGGCCGCTCGGACCCCGGCGAGTTCAATGTCATCGTCTACAACAAGGGCGACTCGGCGATCACGGTCAGGACGCTCATCAACTCGACCTGCTACAAATGAGGGGGCGGACCGGCCAAAGAGGCCGGGCGTTTACGACACCGCTTTCCTTTTCAGCGCCTGCACGCCCAGCGCCAGCGCGCTGCCGCTGAGCGCGCTGTAAAGCTGCATCGCGCCCATTGAGGCGAGGAATACGGGCGGCACCGCCCCGAAGAAAACGAGCGCGAACGTGATGCCAAAAAGCCATGCGGTTTTCGAGAGGATTCCGATGCCGAGCGCGACAATCCTGTTCATCTTCTTGGCGAGCGCGAATTCCTTGACGGCCCACACGAGTAGCGCGTTGCCGACCCAGATGGCCGGGATGAGCGTGACGAGGTGGTAGGTGAACGAGCCGAAGAGGAGGCCGGCCGCCAGCACGCCGAAGCTGGGCAGGAGGATGACGGGCAGCACTTTCCAGCCCCGCAGGTTGAGCGCCCCGAGCACGAGGCCGGCATTCACGAGCGAGCCCAAAACAAGTTGCTGGGATAGGAAGAAGGGCAGGAAGAAACAAATGACGCAATAGATGGCCATCTCGAGGTTCTCCTGCATTGAGGAAAGCTCGTAATCAAAGAGGCGCCACGAGGAAACGGACAGGTGCCATGAGGAGAAAAGCGAACCGCTCTTGTGGATGAACTTCAAACCGGGCCGCGTAGGCATAGATGACCACTTCAAGAGCGGCGCAGGAATGCTCCGGGCCGCGCGTCATATGCCCATGGGGACGGTTATTTTATAAGAGTGAGCACCGTCTGGTAATCAACGGACGGTAATGCGGGCTGAAAGGTTGGGGACGCAAAAATCGGTCCGGCCGGTTGGGGCGCAATGGATGATGGCCGAGAAGAAACGCAGAATCCTGCTTAACGTATTGCACGATGCGCAGGAGAGGCACGGCTACCTCTCCGAAGAGGCGCTCAAGAAAATCAGCGTCGAGGAGAATATTCCCGTCTCCAGAGCGTACGCGGTCGCCAGCTTCTATTCCATGCTCAGGACAAGGCCGCAAGGGCGCAATACCATTGACTTGTGCGGCTCGCCCTCCTGCGTGCTCAACGGCGGCGGCGCCATCGAAAGATGCCTAAAGAAGGAGCTGGGCATCAAGACCGGCGAGACCACGCCCGACGGTCAGGTCAGCCTGTACAAGACCTCGTGCATCGGCTGCTGCGACGGCTCGCCGGCCATGCTGCTCAATGGCATGCCCTGCACAAAGCTCACGAAAACCGGGATCCGGAAGATGATCCGGGAGCTGCGGACGAAGAAAGGCGGAAAGGGATGCGCCCGGCCCCAGAAGAAAAAACGCAAGAGATAAGCCCGATGCCGCGCTGAAAACGGGATGGCCATGATGCAGATTCTCAAGAAGACAAAACTTAAGGCCTTGAAGAAGGCCCGCGCGCTCGGGGCAGAAGGCGTGCTGCAGGTTCTGGAAAGGAAAGGGCTGGTCGGACGGGGCGGGGCGGCCTTCCCGACCGCGAAGAAATGGCGGATGGCCCTCGGCGTAAATACGGATACGAGATATATCGTGTGCAATGCGGACGAGGGCGAGCCGGGCACCTTCAAGGACCGGCTGATCATCGAGAAGAACCCCCAGACCATGGTCGAGGGGATGCTCATCGGCGCGTATGTGCTGGGCGCGAAAGAATGCTTCATCTACTTGCGCGCAGAGTACGAATACCTGCGCAAAAACTTGGAAAGGACGGCGGAGCGCCTCGTGCGAAAATCCGGCATGGACGTGTCCATCACCATCGTGCGCGGCGCGGGCGCCTACATCTGCGGAGAAGAAACCGCGATACTGCAATCCATCATGGGCTTCCCGGGGCGGGCGATGTTCAAGCCCCCCTATCCGACGATCGAGGGATTGTGGGGCCGGCCGACGGTGATCAACAACGTGGAGACGTTCACGTGCGTGCCGCAGGCCCTTCTGTACGACGACTGGGATGCTTCTTTAAGGCTGTTCTCGCTTTCGGGAAACGTGTCCCGGCCGGGCGTGCACGAGCGGCCGCTCGGGGTGAAGGTGTCCGAGCTCGTCCGGCTGGCCAAGCCGAAAAGAAGGCTCAAGGCGATGTCGTTCGGGTGCTTCGGCGGCATCATGCCCGTGGACATGGACCTGCCCCTCACGCCCGAAAGCATCCGCATGGAGGAGTGCCAGCACGGGGCGTTCTCCATCATCTTCATCGACGGCACGCGCAACGTGGTGGACATCTCGTATTCCATCGCGAAATTCTACACCTACGAGTCGTGCGGCAAATGCACGCCCTGCCGCGAAGGCAATATCCGCATGCTCAACCTGCTCAAGAAAGTCCGGAGCGGGAAGGCGCAAAGAGCGGATTTGGAGATTATCCGGGAGCTGGCCGAACACATCCAGGCCACCAGCCTGTGCGGGCTGGGCCAGACGTCGGGCAACCACGTGCTCACCGCCATGAAGCATTTCCCGCAGGATTTCGAGCATTACATGAGGAGATAGGATGGTTCGATGAGATTCACGCTGGACGGCAAAGAGATCGAGGCGGACGGCCTCAAAAGCCTTTTGCAGATCTGCGAGCGGCAGGGCGTCCAGATTCCGACGCTGTGCTACCACGCCGGCCTGAAAGTGGAGGCGCGCTGCCGGGTGTGCCTCGTCGAGATGGACGGAAAGCTCGTCACCGCCTGCTCCACCCAACCCAAGGAGGGCTGCCAAGTGCTCACCGGCTCGGAGCGGATTCTGGAGGCCCGCCGGCTGAACATGGAGCTGATGGTGCAGAATCCGGCCTGCTCGCGCCTCGACGATTACGAGGCGTGCAAGATCTACAAGCAAGTCGGCATGGGCTACTCGCGCTTCGAGAAAATCAGGCACTACCCGCCGGATTTGGGCGCGGCCGTGGTGCGGGACAACAACCTGTGCATCAACTGCGGCCGTTGCGTGGCCGTGTGCGCCCAGATCCAGGGCGTGTATGCCATCGATTTTGCCAGCCGGGCGCACAACGAGCACGTCACGCCCTACGGCGAGCGGGCGCTGGCCGAAGTGGCCTGCATCAAATGCGGCCAGTGCATCCTCAACTGCCCCGTCGGCGCCATATCGGAGCGCTCGCACCTCGAGGAAGTGGCGGCCGCGCTAAAAGACAAGAAAAAGAAGGTCATCGTCCAGACCGCGCCCTCGGTCCGCGCCGCGCTGGGCGAGCTGTTCGGCATGCCGGCCGGCACGCTCGTCACGGGCAAGATGGTCTCGGCGCTGAGGCGCTGCGGCTTTCACAAGGTGTTCGACGTGGACCTGGGAGCCGACCTGACCATCATGGAGGAGTCGGCCGAATTGATGAGACGGATGGAAAAGGGCGGGCCGTTCCCCCTGATCACCACCTGCTGTCCGGCCTGGATTTTGCTGATGGAGCATTTCCACCACGAGCTCATGCCCAACATGTCCACCTGCAAGAGCCCGCACGAGATGCTGGGCATGCTGATCAAGACCTATTACGCCCAAAAGGAGGGGCTCGACCCCGAGGACATCGTCGTGGTCTCCATCATGCCCTGCACGGCCAAGAAGTTCGAATCCACCCGGCCCGAGCTTTCGTCGGCCGTGGATTTTGTTCTCACCACGCGCGAGCTGGGCCGGCTCATCAAGCAAAAGAACATCGATTTTGCGGGCCTGCCGGACGAGGGATTCGACCCGGCGCTCGGGGATTCGACCGGCGCGGCCGTG
>JAHFEC010000086.1 GCA_023248665.1 Microcaldota archaeon
GGCTGAAGAAGGGGGCCGACCTCGCCTTCACCAACGACGATCTGAAGGACGTGATGGCCGGCAAGGCCTTCGCCAAGAGGGTGGCGCACATCCTGAGCACGAAGAGCGACCTGAAGCTGGTTCCGGGCACGGGAGCGGCAGGCAAGGCGGCGAAAACGCTGGGCATTACCATACCGGGCAAGGCGGCCAAAACGCTGCCTATCCTGTGAGCGGATCGACACTACCGGCAGCTTGTTTTTTCGGGCTGCCGAATCTTGTTTTTTCTTTCTCTCTTTTCCCCCGCCTCATTTATATATTTCAAAAGCCCTGACTTTAGTTCGATGATGATTCGCACCATTTCCCGAGCCGCAAGGCAATGAGGAGGTGACTTGACTCTGAGAAAGCTTTTCTTTTCAAAAAAGAAAAGCTTTCATGCAAAAGAAAACACTCTTGAAGAAAACCTTCAGGAAAAGAAAGAAAAATCGGGAGAAAAAAAACCCGGACCAAAAGAAAAAACACAACGCTCGAAGGATTGCCAGTATGCACACGATAAAGATTATCACGCAAGGCAAGGAGCTGCTCGCGCTGGCGCCCGAGGAGTTCCTGGATTACGTCAATTCCCTCTTCGAGGAGAAAGCGCTCATCAACATCGACCGGGCGCTCACGCTGGAGGAGGAGAAGGAATGGCTTAAGCAGAGCGCCGAGCGCATGGACCACGGCGAGCTTGTCATGGTGCTGCTTTTCGTGGACCGGAAGCTGGCCGGCATCGCCGACGCATGGACCGGCGCGATCACGCTGGGGCACAACGTCACGTTCGGCATCTCGGTGCGAAAGGGGCAACGGGGGAAGCGGTACGGCACCATGCTCTTAAGGACGGCGATCGATTACGCCAAGGAGTATTTCAAGCCGCACAAGATGTGGATCGAATTCGCCGAAGGGAACGGGATCGCGTCCGACTTCTACCAGAAGATGGGGTTCGTGCGCGTGGCCAAGCTCGAAGAGTACATATTCCAGTATGGCGAATACCGGAACAAGATCGTGATGGAATACAGGGGAGAATGAACAGGATACTGCTTATTGCCAACGGCCGCAGGGCGATAGGCTTAAATATATTCACTTTTAGAATTATTCTTATATTGAATATATAAGATATTCAAAAGGTGAATATATATGAAATTCGTCAACCGTTCGGACGAGCTGGCTGCATTACGCGAACTGAAGAAACTCTCGTCCAAAAAACTTTTCCTCGTCGCGCTTTATGGCCTGCGCCGCGTCGGCAAGACCCGCCTGCTCCTCGAGTTTTTGGACGGAGGCGGGCTGTATTTCTTCGTCAACCGAAACAAGACATCCAAGGAATTGCTAGCCGAATATGAAGCCGTGCTTAAGGAGAAAAAAATACTGGGCGATTTGGAGGGGTTGCCTTCGTGGGATTCCTTTTTTGGCATATTGGTAAAAAGGGCCGCCTCACCCGTCGTGTTCGACGAATTCCAGGAATTCGCGGTTGTAGAGCCGTCCGTTTTCGGTATCCTGCAAAAAACGGCCGACCTGCACGAGAACACCGGCGGGCTCTTCATCCTCTCCGGCTCGCTCATCGGCCTCGTGCGCCATATGTTCGAGGATTCCAAGGAGCCGCTTTATGGGCGCGTCAAGAAGGGCATGCGCATGTGCCCGCTTTCGGTGCAGTCCGTTCTCGCGTTGGGCCGCGAACTGGAGTTGCCGCCCGAAGAGACGATAAAGCTTTATGCAATTTTCGGGGGGTATCCGAAATATTACGTGGCCATGGAAGATTTCGCGCTGCAGAAAAAACCGGCCGAAGAAATAATCTCCCGCCTCCTTCTTGACAAGGACGCCCCGCTGGAAGATGAAGTACGCATCCTGCTTTCCGGCGAGTTCGGCGCGCGAGGCGGGCTGTATTACTCCATCCTCGAAGAAATCGCGCAGGGAGGGGCGACCATCTCCTCCATCGCCGCCCGGCTTGGCCTTCCGCCAACTTCCATCACGCGGCAGGTTGGGGAGCTTAAGGATTACTTCGAGTTTATAGGATATGAGACGCCATTTTTTGGAAAACGCGGCAGCTATGTCTTGCGCCATCCGCTCATGGCCTTCTGGTTCCGCAAAATCAGCCGGCGCTACTCGGATTATTCCGCCCGGAACGCCGGATTGATTGATGCCATCAAGAAAGACCTCAATTCCGACTTCGGCCACGGGTTCGAGACGGTTATGCGGGATTTTGTTATTTCCAAGCTGTCGCTTGGCGATGCCGCCCGCCAGTGGGGGAAAATCCCTCCTCCGTTCGGGCCAAAGCCGGGGAAAGACCAGTATGAAATAGACCTTATCGGGCGCAAGGATGGCGGCATCGTTGCCTTTGAAATAAAATACAAAAAAATGGGCTTGAAAGAGGCGTTAGGGGTGCTCTTGACGCTAAAAGAAAAACTCGCCTACGTGCCCGGCCTTCCCGAAAAAACGAAGCTTGGAATCATCGCCGGGCATATTGAGGGGAAAAAGGAGCTTGCCAAACTTGGATATTATGCTTACGATATTGATGACCTTTGATTGCCTATTCCAAGCTTATCTTCACTTGCACGGTGTCCGGGACTTTCACGCGCATGATCTGGCGCAAAGTCCGCTCGTCGCCGGCGACATCCACGACGCGCTTGTGGATGCGCATCTCCCAGTGCTCGTACGTGTCCGATCCGTCGCCACATGGCGTGCGGCGGGTGGAAATGGTCAGGCGACGAGTGGGAAGGTGAACGGGGCCCGCGATTTCAACGCCGGTCGCCTTCGCGATTTCACGGATCTGGTTGCATACGTCGTCCAGCTCCGCGGGATTCTTTCCAATCAGTTTGATACGTGCTTTTCCCATTCCGTCACCAATGCTTAAAGTCCGGTCCCGAACCGTCTGGTCCGGGAGCCGGGGTCTTTTGAATCATATTAAGATAAAAAAATCTAGGCCGTCTTAGGGGTCACTTCCAGCACCACGCCGGCGGCGACCGTCTGGCCCATGTCGCGGATGGCGAACCGGCCCAAGGGCGGGAACATCTGGAACTTCTCGACCACGACCGGCTTGAGGGGCTTGATCTTGACGATGGCCACGTCGCCGGTCTTGATGAAGTCGGGGTTCTTTTGCATCGTCGCGCCGGTCTTGGGGTCCTTCTTCTCGAGAATCTCCACGATGGTGCAGGCGATCTGGGCCGTGTGGATGTGGAACACGGGCGTGTATCCCTTGCCGATGGCGGTCGGGTGCTCGAGCACCACGATCTGGGCCGTGAATTCGGCCGCCACCGTGGGCGGGTTGTCGACGGGTCCGACGACCTCGCCGCGCTTGACGTCCTTCTTGTCCACGCCCTTGACGTTGAAGCCGACGTTGTCGCCGGGGATGGCCTGCGCCAGTTCCTGGTGGTGCATCTCGATCTTCTTGCACTCGCCCTTCGCGCCGGAAGGCATGAAGATGATGTTGGTGTTGGGCTTGAGCACGCCCGTCTCGACGCGGCCGACCGGCACGGTGCCGTGTCCGGTGATGGTGAACACGTCCTGAATCGGCAGGCGCAGGGGCTTGTCGATGGGCTTGACCGGCACGGTCAGCTTGTCAAAGCAATCCAAGAGGGTCGGGCCCGAATACCAGGGCATGTTGGCGCTCTTGTTCTTGATGTTGTCGCCCATGAATCCCGAGTATGGGATGAAGGGGATGGCGTCCACCTTGTAGCCAATGTTCTTGAGCAGGGTGGACATCTGGGTCTTGACCTCGTCGAATTTGACGTGATCCCAGTTGACCGAGTCCATCTTATTGATGGCGACGATGATCTGGTTGATGCCGAGCACCTTGGCCAGGAAGGCGTGCTCCTTGGTCTGGGGCTGGATGCCTTCCTTGGCCGAGCACACGAGCACGGCGGCGTCGGCCTGCGACGCGCCGGTGATCATGTTCTTGACGAAGTCCCGGTGTCCCGGGGCGTCGATGATGGTGAAGTAGTATTTGGCGGTCTCGAACTCCTTGTGCGAGAGGTCGATGGTGACACCGCGTTCGCGCTCCTCTTTGAGCGTGTCCATGGTGAAGGCGAACTCGAAGGTCGCTTTGCCGACCTTCTCGGCCTCTTCTTTGAGTTTGCGCAGTTGCTGCTCGGAGAGGGCGCCCGTCTCGTAGAGAATACGTCCGACCGACGTGGATTTGCCATGGTCGACGTGACCGATGAATATCAGGTTCAGATGTTCCTTGTTTGCCATATGGTGCACCTCCAACTTAAACGCAAAGACTTATTTTGAACAATGACCCTCCCGAATAATAAACCCTCTAAAAGAGAGCGCCCCAATTAAAACGAAGCGTAAAGGTTTACGAACTTCTAATTTAAAAAGGTTTCTTCGAGGGCATTCGGACGTTTCATATGCCGCTAAGTCTTCACCGCCTTCTCGTAGGAAAACAGCGCCTGTTCGCCCTTGCTTTTCTTGCCCGCGCTGATGAGGCCCTGCAGCACGCCGAGCGCCACCGGCAGATCCTTGGGCGAGATGACGAACAAGGTGTCCGGGCCCGACGAGGTGATCTCCACCACGTTGACGTTCTGCAAAGCCAGATGGAGCAGGAGCGTGGCCAGCACGCCCGGCTCGGTGTCCATGCGCTCGTCGGAATAGATGGTGATGAGCACCTGGTTCTCCTCGACCAGCCGGGCCGCGCGGGGCAGCCGGGCGGTTTCGTCCGAGTCGATGAGGCTGATCACGCCGTTCTTCGACGAGGAGACGGCGATGACCGGGAGGGAGAGGGCGCGCCCGGACTGCACCACCGTGATCCCGGTCCGAATCTCGAACTTGGAATCGCGCAAAACCGCGTTGTTGCCAAAGGGGTTGAACTCGCCCAGATCGAGTTTCCTTGAGCGCAGGAGGGCGGCGCGCAGGGCGGCCACCGGGCGCTTGCCGGATGCGAAGCCCTCTTGCGCGAGACGCTTGGCCAGCGCCGTGTAATTCACCAGCCCCTCGCGCACCAGCCAGTGCATGAAGGGCTTCTGCTTGAGCCAGAGGCGCACCAGATTCGAGGCGGCCATGCCGGAAGAAGAAGTTTTTTTCAAAACAGCTTTCGCCATGGATAGATGATATGGCACAACAAATAAAAACCCGATTCCGGCCCTCCTGCCCCGGCGGCTCAGAACGAGTCGACCTCATATCGCAGGTCGGCGTCGAACTTGATAGGGTTGACGGGGTCGTCCCGGTAGAGCAATAACAGCTCCCGGCAGATCTGGCAAGCGAGCAGGTAATCCGCCATCGGCTGCTTTCCCGTCAGCGCCTCATTCTTGAAGCTACGCAGCCGCCCCACAAATTGCTTCGGCTGGCTCTGCATCAGCGTGGC
>JAHFEC010000087.1 GCA_023248665.1 Microcaldota archaeon
TCCAGAATCTGCTTGTTGAGCGAGGAGTCGAAATAGCGCTCAAAAAGGCTCGTGGAGTCGGGCGGCGAGAACACCGAGAAGGGGGCCAGCCTCATGGGCTGGTGGACTTGGAAATAGAAACATACTTTCATAGAAACGCCTTGCAGGGGGGGGAATCAGGAGGACACGAGTCGGCCCGTGGCGCTCGTCGGCTGGCGGGCCGACGGCGCAGCATCGGCTTCTCTGCCGATGCTTGTCGACTGTGCCCAGAGGCTCGAAGCAAGCGTCGGCTATCTGGAGCCGACGCTGCCCAATCGGCCGCAGCCGATTCGGGCGTCGAGCCTCTCGGGCCCTGAAACTGAAGGGGGGGTGAAACCCCCCCTGCGGTTCGGGGCTGGTGGACTTGGAAATAGAAGCACACTTTCATGACAACACCGTCTGGATGGCTTGCCGGGCCTCATGGTTTGTAGTTCGCGAGGGCGTCCTGATACACGGCCTCCGTCTGCGAAGCCGTATGCGCCCACGTCAGCGGCGCCAAGTCCCGCCCGCCCAGATTCACCATGGCCTCTTTGAGCGGGGCGTAGTGCAGGATGGCCATGATTTTCTGGGCCATGCCCTTGATGTCCCAGAAATCCACGCGCACGGCGGAGCGCACGACCTCGGACGCGCCGGAGGTCTTGCTTAGGATGACCGGCGTGCCGGAGGCGATGGCCTCCAGCGCGGTGATGCCGAACGGCTCGGAGGTGGACGGCATGACGTACAGGTCCGACGCCGCATAGATGCGCTTCTGGTCCTCGTCGGGGAGATAGCCCAAAAAGCGCACGTGGCTTTCGAGACCCAGCTCCAGAGAGAGGTTGATGAGCAGCGGCAACAGCTCGCCCGTGCCGGCCACGAGGAAGAGGACGTTCGGGTCTTTCTCGAGCACTTTCTTTGCCGCGTGCAGAAATTGCACGGGCCCCTTCTGCTCGGTGAGCCTCCCGAGGAAAAGCACGATTTTCTTGCCTCGGGAGTCGATGCCCGGGAGCGGGCGGCCTTCGCGGCCGTGGCGGTATTTGTCCGCGTCCACGGCGTTGTACACCACCCGGATCCGGGCCGGGTCGGCCCCGAGGCGCGCGACCATGTCCTTGGTGCGGTTGGAGACGGCGATGATGCGCAGGGCGTCCTTGGCCCCCCGGCTTTCGAAGGCGAGGATGGAATCCCACGGCGTGGAGGTGCGGTCGAATTCGGTCGAATGGAAGGTCTGCACGTGGGGACGGCAGATGCGCCCGGCGGCGGAGATGGCGCCCGTGCACGTGAGCCAGTCGTGCGCGTGGATGAGGTCGTAATGGCGGGTCTTGTGATTCTCTTCCACCATACGGGCCACGAGGTCGTTGTAGGAGTTGACGGCCGCCAGCAGGCCGTCGCCGTAGGTGGCCATGCGCCCCTTTTTGGTGAACATGAAATACGGGCGCAGGACGGTCGGCGCGACCTCGATGAGCCGGATGTTCGCATGCGGGCTGGCGAGGGGCTTTCCGGACGCCGGCAGGTAGAAGTCGATTTCGTGGCCCATGCTGGCCAGAGCCCGGGTCAGCTCGTAGCAATGGACACCCAGCCCCCCGGAAATGAAAGGCGGGAATTCCCAGCCCAGCATCGCTATTCTCATTGAGAAGAACCTCTGGGCTGTGCTAATGAGAGGAGATTAAAAAGGATTAGTGAGGCGCAAGGAAAAAATTGGAGGATGTCTATGCGGATGAGAAAAAGACATAATTCGGGAGCTTAAGGATGCCATCCGTCTGGCTGACCTCTGGCCCGTTATAGACCACTATGCGCTTGAAGCGGGAGGGAATGACGGACCTGCGCGCCTGCTTAAGGCCCTTGGAGCGCGAACCGGCCTCGATTGCCATGCCGGAATAGACGAAGTCCATGTCCGAGAAGAATATGGGCTCGAAATTGGCTGCGAAGATGTCCTCGAGCATATTGCCCCGGATTTCATGCTCTGGAATGGAAAGGCTGGAGGCATACAATTTGCGGATGGCCGGAACCATGAAGTAATATTTCCATTCCTTTCGCGCCCCGGACTTGCCGCTTTGGAATGGATACACGCGGCGTATGATGTCCGCCTGCTCCAGCGCAAGCAGCATCGGTTCGACAATGCTCTTGGAAACCCCCAAATCCTTCGAGATGCCGTCGTACGACACCTTGTTGGAAACCGAGAGCAACAGGATGAGGCGCTCGAACTTGGATAATGTCGCAGATTCGAACCTCGAGGTCTTGGCGATATCAAAGAATATGGCTTTCTCGACAAGGTCGCGCAGGGTTTCCTGCGGGTTCTCGAGAAGATAGGGGAGGTTGTGGAGCAGATATTCAGACCAGAGTGCGGTCAAATCCATCCCCTTGAGTTTCTCGTGCAGATAGATATCATAGCGCATGGCATTGTGCAGGGCGTCGGAGCCGAAATCGAACTTCTCCAACTCGATGCCGTGGGCCATCCGCACATATTCACGCAAGGTGAGGGGGCGCAGGTGGAGATAGATGGCGCGGCGGGCAAGATGCTCCTTGGAATCAAGCATGTTTATGGCCGACGAGCCGCTTAGCATCATGCGCAGGCGGGGATGCTTGTCATAGGCCACCTTGATGGCAGAGGCCCAGCCCGGCACCGTGCTCATCTCGTCGATGAAGATAAAGAGATCCGGGCCGAAGAGGGCGACGGCCGAATCTATGGAATCGAGCAGGGGGATGCGCAGAAGCGCCATCTCTTCGGCATCCAGATAGAGCCGCTTTTTCTCATCGCCTTTCAGGTATTGCTTGAACAACGCAGTCGTCTTGCCCGCGCCCCGGAGCCCGTAGAGTATGGAAAGGCGGCTGGAGCCGGCATTTTTTATGCGGGAAATGTATTTCGAATATGATTCGCTGGCCTGCTCGTAGTGCAGGCGGCTGCGCTTGATGAAATCGGGCACTTTGGAGTCCATAGGCATATTTGGATGCGAGAATTAATAAACGTTCTTTTGAAAGAACAAAAAATGGCTATTTTGTTCTATTTGGAGAACAAAGAGCTATAAAAGGCTGACAAAATACGGATTACGTTCTTTTGAAAGAACGTAAATTGGCTATTTTGTTCTATTTGAAGAACGATAAACAAGTGAGAAAAACAGGGAATGCAAAGAATTCACTTGCTCTCGGCGATTATTACAACATCCGCAGTGTGCTGCAATGCCACCGAAAAGCCCGGCTCGGCGCCGATGATTATTGTTTCCTTGCCCATCTCCTTGGCCTTGACCAGCACGGGGCGGAAGTCGATATCGCGCGTCATGAGCGCAATGGTCTGGATGTTCGGGTTGAAGGTCTGAATCATCGCCTCGACAGCCATGGTGACGTCCACGTCGCCGGTGGAGATGATGGGCTCGTAGCCCTGGTTGGTGACCGCCTCGATGAGCTTGTCCGAGGCATACTGGTCCAAAAACAGCTTGGCCACCTTGATGCGCCCGTATTTCTCGACGGATTTGCGCACGGCCATGAGGTCGATCTTCATCTCGCGGCGGATGATGTTCGGCCCGTCCACGAGGAGGGCGATGTTGCGCTCGGGCTTCTTCTTGGCCATGAGGCTTTTGAGCTTCTCGAACATTTCAGTCATGGGAAGAATAGGGAATAAGAAGGATAAAAGGGTTGCCCCGTCCGCGTTCGGCTATCCGGACGGGTGGAGCGTGTAGTTGGCCGCGGCCGTCTGGCCCGCAGATACATCCAGAAGATGATTCTGGGTCTGGTAGCCGTCCATCAAGAGGCTGACCATGTAGGTTCCGACGCCCACGTTGGATTGGAAGAACGGGGAGAAGCCGTCGTAGGTGGTGCTTCCCGACTGCACATGGACTTGCGCGCCTTCAGGGGAAGTGTCGACGCTGAGCGAGCCTTGGCCGGACGGAGCCGGGATCAGACTGAAGTTCAGGAGGGCGACCTGGTCCTGGGCCACGTCGAAGAACTGGTGCGCGTTTCCATAGCCGTCCGCCTGGACCTGCACAAGATATCGGCCGGCCGGAATGCCGTATTTGGACATGGGGGAGAGGCCGGAGTATGTCAGCGTGGAATTGGTGTTGGGCATGCTGACGGAGAGGCGGGCGCCGGGCGGATCGGTGTAAATGGAGAATCCGGTCAATGGAGATGGGAAGAGGACGGCGGTGAAATCGTAATTCTGGTTGTCCTGGATGGTCGTGGTGTTCAGATAGTCCTGATAGCCCGGCATGGTGGCGCTGATGATATACGTGCCGAAGTCGGTGAGGTTGCGGACCGTGAACGGGGAGGGTCCGCTGTACACCAAGGACGGGTTCTTCATGGAGCGCACGCTGACAGTGGCGCCGGAGGGCACCGTGTTGACGGTGATGTTGGAAGTGCCTGCATAGGCTTGCAGGGTGAGGCTTACGTCCTTGTGCTGGCCCGACAACAGCTCAACCAAAGAGGTGTTGACGTGGTATCCGCTGGCATAAGCTTGGATGGTGTAATTGCCTGCGGAGAGGTTGTCCAGGGTGAATGGCGCATTGCCCGGATAATTGGTGGTGGTGCCTGCGAGGGAGACGGTGACGTTGGCGCCGGGCGGATCGACATTGACTGTGACGGATGCGGGGCTCGACACCGCGTTGAGCGTGAGATTATAGACGCTCAGAAGGCCGCCATCCACGATCAGGAAGCCGGAGGCGGGCGCGTAACCGGATTGGATGGCATTGACCTGATAAACGCCCGGAGCGGTGCTGTTCACTTGCAAAGGCGAGAGACCGGAATAGACGGTCGTTCCGGAGGCGACCGTGATTTGGGCGCCTTGCGGCAGGGTGTTGACGATGAACGAGCCCGGGAGAGTGGAAGGGGAGGCCAGACTATAATTGAGAAGGGTATTCTGGTTTTGGACCACGTCGAAGAACCGGTATAGGGAGTTATACCCGTCCGCTTGTACCTGCAAAATATACTGGCCCGCCGGAACGCCGTATTGGGCCATCGGGGATACGCCGGAATAGAGGACGGTGGAATTGTCGGCATTGCGCAGGCGGATGGAGATGGCGGCGCCGGCCGGATTGGTATAGACCGCAAAGCCGGTCGGGTTGTTGGGATTTTAGGTGAAGTTGATGGCCGTGGTCTGGTTCTCGCCGACGCTGAAGTTTTCGATGGCGGGCTGGTAGCCGTCAGCCGTCAGGATGACGGAATAGGCGCCGATCGGGACATTGCTCGCACAGT
>JAHFEC010000013.1:0-11896 GCA_023248665.1 Microcaldota archaeon
AATATATAAAACTACCATTCGCTTTCATCCGTTCCTGACAAAATAAATCGTCCTCTCGCAGAAAGTGCCAATTGACAAGAGCGTGGCGAACACCAGCGTCCCCACCGCCCAAACCGCCATCCCGTAGATCAGGAACGCCAGTATGGCCAGATAGAGGAGCATCCGCTCCGGCCTTGACAAGATTCCGGACGGGGCTTTGGACACGTCCAGTTTCCGGTGGTCGGCGTACGCCGTCACGAACGAGGTCATGCAGGTGCCGAAGAAGAGGAGCATCACCAGCCACATCCAGCCGGGCAGCATGAAGTCGGGCCAGGGCAGGAGCATGAGGCCGAAAAGGAGCAAAAATTCCACCAGCCGATCCGTTATGCCGTCGATGAACGCGCCTTTTGCGCTAACCTGATTGCGCGCGCGTGCAAGCACCCCGTCGGCCATGTCGCAGAATCCGGACAGGGCGAAAAGCACGAGCGCGATGGCGAACTGTTTCGTCGCCAGGAAAAAGAAGCCCACGAATGCCAAAAGAAGGGCGAGCAAAGTGACCTGGTTGGGCGAGAGCGGGAAATTCTTGAGCAGCCGGCCGGAGATGTCCTGTGCGGTTTTTCCGATTCTCGAGTCTTTGAGCATAAAGAAAACCCCCCAAAGTATTTGTCTGGCCTTACGTTTTACCATTTATGGCTTACGCTTTCCCATTTATGAAATCTTCCGTCATCTGCCTTGCCACCGGGTCGGAATACTGCCTTGGCGGGTGCTTCATGAAGTAGGCGCTCGGCCCCTCGATATATCCTTTCAGGCCCCTGTCCAGCGCGATTTTGGCGCAGCGTATGGCATCGACCGAGATCCCGCCTGAATTGGCCTTGTCGTCCACCTCGAGCCTCACTTCCATGTTGAACGGCACGTCGGCCCACATCCGGCCCTCGATGCGCATGAAGCCCAGTTTCGTGTTGGACAGGAACGGGATGAAATCCGAAGGCCCCACGTATATCTTGTCGTCCGCGAGCCTTTTCTTGAGCTGGCTTTGCACCGATTCGGTCTTGGAGATCCGTTTGCTCACCAGCCGGCCCTGCTCCTTCATATTGAGGAAGTCGGTGTTCCCGCCGACGTTGATCTGGTATGTTTTTTCGATGACTGCCCCGCGCTCGTCGCAAAGGCGCGCGAGCGTGCGGTGCACGATGGTGGAGCCCACCTGCGCCTTGATGTCGTCGCCCAAGACGGGCAGGCCGGCCTGCTCGAACCGCTTGGCCCACGCCTCGTCGGATGCGATGAATTCGGGCATGCAGTTGACGAAGGCGCAATGGGTGTCCAGCGCCATCTGGGCCCAGTAGCGGGCCGCCTTCTGGCTGCCGACCGGCAGGTAGGAGAGCAGCACGCGCGTGTCGGTCTCCTCGATGTGTTTTTGGATGTCGGCATTGAGCTGTTCGAGCGGCTTGTTCTGGACCGGCTTGACCCGTTCCAATATGTAAATGCCCAGCCCGTCGAGCACCGGCGCCTCCTGCACCTTGACGGCGCTCTTGGGCATCTGGCTTTTCTCGACCCACTTCACCTCATTGGGGTACGTGTACACGGCATCGTTCAGGTTCTTGCCCACCTTCTTCTCGTCCACGTCGAAGGCGGAGGCGAAATTGATGTCGTCGAGCGTGTAGCCGCCCAGCACGGGGTGCATCAGGCCCGCCGCGTCGTCCAGTTTGTGGTGGCGGTAGTATTCGAGCCCCTGATACAATCCTGAAAAGCAGTTCCCGACCCCGATGATGCCGACGTTGATCTTGCCCTTGCCCATGTAAAACACCCCTGCATTGAAGCGGATACGCCGGATGCCCGGTCGGCATCCTGACTATTTATGGATTATTATAATAGTAGAAAATAAAAATAGATGGGCTGCCGGCCGGAACCGGGCGGGCCGCCCCGCGCGCCTTTCCGGCTCCCGCGCGGACCGCTCCGGTTTCCCATGCGAGGGGCCTCCGGCTATAGTTTTTTCGTCATGTACGGCCCTTCCAGCCGATAGCCGAATTTGCGGTAATACTCCCGCGCGCCCACGCCGGAAATGACCGCCATCTTGTCGCGCCCGGCGTCGAGCGCGATTTCCTGCGCGCGCGAAAGCAATCGCCGCCCCTGGCCGGTGTGCTGGACCAGCGCCGAGCCGCCCGCGCCTTTCTTTCTGGCGCCCGCCTCTTTCCCCTTCTCCCCTATTTCGGCTTCCTGCCCGTACACGTGAAGCTCCCGGACGAGCGCGGCTACTCCGTCGGGGCGGGAAACTTGGCCGTTTCCCCCTCCTTTCGCGGTTCGCGGGTCGATCTCGGGCCGATGGCTTTCGGGCGGAAGGCGCAGGCGGACGAACCCCGCCAGCAGGTCCTGCTCAGCATCCTCGAACGAGATGAAATATTCCCGCCCGCCCGACGCCTCATACGCGCGCTCGACCATTTCAAGTTCGAGTTTTTTCTTTTTCGCCGGCCCGTCCCTCCGCGCGTTTTTTCCTCCCGGCCCGCCTCTTTGCGACTCTTTTCTCTCCCAAGAGAACACCTCCCGGCAGCGGATGCAGCGGCACTTCTCCCCCCGCCCGTCCAGCGCCCTCATCACCATCTGGTGCAAATTCCCGGCCTTCACTCCGGCCGCGATCTTCTTGGCCGGGATGTCGCGCTGCATCCTCATCACGCGCACCCACGGCGGGAAATATCTCGTCGCCTCGACGATGCGCTCCACGGCCTCGGCCGAATCGATGGGCGCAAACCGCCCGTTTTTCCATTCTTCATGAAGGCCCGTGCCGGGGATGACGAGGCACGGGTAGAGCTTGAGCATGTCCGGGCAATAGGCCGGATTCTCAAAAAGAGCGCGCAAGCTGGCCACGTCCTTCTCGTGCGTCGAATAAAGCCCGGGCATGTAATGGTAGCCCACCTTGAACGCCGCATTTTTGAGGTTCGCCGTCGTCTCCTGCGTGCAGCGCACGTCGTGCCCCCGCCGAACCCGGCGCAATACCTCGTCATCGAGGCTCTGCACGCCCAGCTCCACCCGCGTGGCGCCCCATCCCAATATCTCGTCGATATGCCCCCGGTTGCACCAGTCCGGCCTCGTCTCCACTGTCAGGCCGATCACCCGGTGCTCGGCCGTCTCGTTGGTTTCTTGCGCTCCGGCCAGCGTCCGGCTTTTTTGGCCGTTGAACGCCTCGTAGCATTCGTGCACGAACCGGTTCCGGTAGTCTTTCGGGACCGAAAGGAACGTGCCGCCCATCAGGATCAGTTCGCATTTCTGGGCGGGCTGGCCCAGCGCCTCGTACTGGGCGAGGCGCGTGTCAATCTGCCTCTTGGCGTCAAAATCGTTCTGGATCGCCCGCATCGTCGCCGGCTCGAATCCGGTGTATGATTTGGGGGCGAAAAGCATCCCGTCCATTCCCGGGCTGCCGGCATCCCGGCGCGCGCCCGGCTTGGGGTCATGGCACATCCCGTCTCCCGGGCTCGTCGCTCCGAAGGCATTGCGGGGCCCGCCGCCCGTTCCGTCCTTCTCCTTCTTTGCGGCATCGGCCATGGCGGTCGGGCAATAGGTGCATTTGCCGGGGCAGGGGAATGGCGCCGGCATCACCGCCACCGGCGTCACGCCCGAGCCGGTGCGCGTGTGGCGCGTGGAGAGGAGGGCGACCATCTTGGCGGTGCGCTCGCGCGCCGGCAGGCCGGCGAGCACGGCCGCGTTCTTCGGGACCCGGCCGACTTTCGTCTCCACCGCAATCCTGTTCTTGAGCCTCTCGATATCGGCTTTCGGGTTTTTGCGCAGTTCTTCGGCTAGGCGGGACGCGAATGCCTTCAGGCGTTCCTCTCGGCTCTCGTCTTCATCCATAACCAGAATATGAAAAAAAGGGTAAATAAACGCGCTGGATAGCCTCCTTGCTTCCCGGCCCCATCTGCCGCTCTTTTTCGGGTTTTTTTATCTTCCGAACGGCCATCCCAGCAATCCGGCGAGCGAATACACCGGCATCTCGAGCGTGGGGAACAGCAGCACGCCGTTGGAGGTGGCTTTCATGTCCGAGATCAGGTCGCTGTGCACGTCCAGCTCCACGGGTTGGGTCTGCGAGATGAGGCCGGAGGACGCCGAGCGCGAGTCGATGGACATCTTGTAGTTCGCCTCGTCATTGCCGACCACTTCATACACGATCTTTTTGGAGGCTCCGCCGGCCAGATAGACGCTCTTGCTCAAGGCCCAACTGGATATGTTCTCGGACGTGATCTCGAAGCGGTCGCTGGCCGTTCCCATATTGGTGAGCGTCACCTCAAAGCGCGCCGGCTGTCCGGCCCCCACTTGCAGCATCTGGGGTTGCACGTCCATGCGCAAGAGGTCGCGTTTGACATGCACGAGCAGGCTGAACGGGAATTGCCCGCCGATATTCTCCCGGCCCCCGGCATCGTCGATCCGCACGGGGAGCGTGTAATCCCCGTCCGGGCTGGCAGGGTCCACGGTGACCTCCAACAGCATCATGTCGGGGTAGACCACGCCGGGCTTGGCGCTCCATCCTTGGGGCAACCCGGTCACGGCGGCGTCATCCCACTGCCCGAGGAACTGCCCGTCTTTCTTGACCACGTAATCGATCTTGATCTGGAAAGTCTGGCCCGGCCCGACGGTGCCGTAGTCCACTTGGCTGCCGGGCATCACGAGCGCGTTCGGCTGCAAAAGTTGCAAGGGCTCGACGGCCCATGTGAGCGCGCCGGCGAGCATCAGAAGGGCCACGAGGGCCGTGTATGATCGCATGCCCATCTCCCTCGTCCAACCATTATAAAGATTGCTCCGGCCATTGGAGCCATGCGCCTCTTCGCCGCCCTCTTCCCGCCCGATGAAATCGTCGCGGATCTGCTCGCCTTGCGCGAGAAGATGCTCTCGCCCTATTCCCCGCCCCCGCCATTTGCGCAGAACCGGCTCACCCGCGAGGGCCTTCTTATCCAACCGTCCAGCGCGTGGCGGCCCAGCCCGCGAGAGCAGCTGCACATCACCCTGCAATTCATCGGCGACGGCATCAGCTCGCACCAAGCCAGCCGGATCAAAGAGGCCCTGCATTCGATCGCCGTCCCCGGAAAAAGCATCCCCCAAACCCCGGACGAAATCGACGATTCGCAAAAGCGGCCGAACGAACCCGACGGTGCGTCAAGCCGCTCGAGTGAAACCGCCGACGCGCAAAAGCGGCCGAACGAACCCGACGGTGCGTCAAGCCGCTCGAAAAAAACCGGTGCATCCGATTCCGGCGGGCCCCGCGATTCCATCCATTCATTCTCCATCGAGTGCTCCGGCGCGGGCGCCTTCCCGGATCCTTCCCGTGCCACGGTCATCTGGGCCGGCGTGAAAAGCGGGGAACTGGCCCGGCTGGCCAACGCCGTCGGCGTTTCCCTCGCGCCCCTCGGCTTTAAGCCTGACCGTCCCTTCAGCGGACACATCACGATATTGCGGAGCAAATTTGCGCAGGATGCGCGGGCGCTCATCGCCCCGTTCAAGGATGCGCGATGGAGCGTCCATCCCTGGCGGGCGGATTCCTTCTGCCTCATGGACAGCCGGGTGGTGCTCGGCGGGCACGAGCACGAGGAATGGGCGCGTTATCCTCTTCATCAGGATTAAAAACCTCCCCTGCCTGCCTTTTGCATGGCCTCCCCGAAGCTCCAGCCCCTTCTTAAGGACGTGCGCCGCCGCCTGCGCCCGGGCGCGGGCGAGATCCTGCTTCTCGAGCGCGTGCGCGAGCGGGTCTTCGAGCGCCTGCGAAAAACCGTCCCGAAATCCGTGGGCATCGGCCTGATGGGCTCGGCGGCGAAAGGCACCTTCCTCAAATTCAACCGCGAGCTGGACATCTTCCTCATGGTGCCGACGACCATGAGCCATCGTGAAATGGGCCAAAAAGCCCTCGCTTGGGCCAAGAAGGCGATGCGCGGCTGCAAAACCGAATTGAGCTATGCCCAGCACCCCTACCTGAAGGCCTATCTTGACGGCGTGAAAATCGACATCGTGCCCTGCTACAAGATCGAGCGGGTGGAGCGCATGGGCAGCGCCACCGACCGCTCGCAATTGCATGTCAAATGGGTGTGCGAGCGCATCACGCCGGCCCAGCAGGACGATGTGCGCCTGCTCAAGCAATTCCTCAAATCCTTGGGGATATACGGCGCGCAATCGCGCGTGGAGGGCTTCTCGGGCTACCTCTGCGAGTTGCTCATCCTGCATTACGGCTCGTTCGAGAAAACACTCGAGGCGGCGGGCGCGTGGAAGCAGCCCGTCCTCGATCCGGCCCGCCATCATGCCGACCCGGCCGCCCTGCGCGCCAAATTCCCGGACGCGGCGATGGTGGTCATCGACCCCGTGGACCCGGAGCGGAACGTGTCGGCCGTGGTGTCGCACACCTCGCTGTCGCGATTCGTGCTCGCGGCCCGCCGTTTCCTCTCCGAGCCGGGCATTTCCTATTTCTTTAACGAGAAGGCCGTGCACGGCGCCAAGAGCCTGCGCGCGCTCATCGCGCGCCGCCAGACGCACACGCTCGTCCTCTTCATGCCCTCTCCCGACAAGGTGGAGGACGTCCTCTGGCCTCAGCTTCGCAAGACCGCCCACGCCCTCATCTCGGTGCTCGAGCAGGGCCAGTTCCGCCTCTTAGGGCACTATTTCTGGGCCGACGGGAAGGATTCGCTCATCCTCTTGGAGACGCTTGACCACGAGCTTCCGGCCATCCTGCTCAAGAAAGGCCCTCAGGTCTGGCACGCCAAAGACGTGGAATCGTTCATTAAGGCGCACGAGGAGGCGGGCGCGCTTAATTTCCACCTCGAGCACGAGCGCATCGTCGCGGTCCGGCTGCGCAAGCACCGCACTCCCAAGGAGGCGCTGGAGGCCGCGCTCAAGAAGCCGGAGCGCCTGGGCATCCCGGCCCCGTTCGCGCGCGCCATGAAGAAAATAAAATGGGGCACGGCCTACGATCTTGTCAAGAATCCGAAATGGCGCGCCGTCGCATCCGATTATTTCACGCGGCGCTTATGAGCGCCCTGGCACCGGCCCCCGCGCGCCGATCGAGCCTGCTCCCATCCCGGCCCGCGTGGCCTCTCCTTCGTGCCGGGCCAGCCGCTCCGTCTTGACCTTCTGGATCAGCAGATAGACGAACGTATTGAATCGGTCCAGTTCAATCCCGCCGCCTTCGGCCGCCCTCTCCGACTTCTCAAGCAGGCGCACCAAATCCACCAAAAGACGGGGGTCAATCTGCGAGCGTGCCCCCTGTTCTCGGGCCCTTTCCATCAAAAGAAGACGCGTCATGGCCAGCTCTTTTTTCAGGCGTTCGGACTCCGGCCGCTTCTCCACGGTTTCGGCGCCGAATTCCGGGCTGAGGGCCACGACGCTCTCCCAAGACATCCTCTTGAGGCCGGATGCTATCTGAGCGGGGAGGATGTACGTCGCCGGAGTCCATTCTTTTCGCTCATCCGTGCAATCGCCTTTGGGGTAGGAGGATTATTCCTCCCCGCGCCGTTTGACTCTCCGATAGGCAACCAGTCCGACCAGGCCCACGCCGCCGGCGGCCGGCAGGCAACAGCACGTCACCGGGCTTCCCGAGCCGTTCGTCGTCGAATTGCCCGCGACCTGATTGGTCAGGATCTGCGCGGCGGCATCCGATGCCGAGCCCGTCTCGCATTTTCCGCTCACGGGATTGCAGGTCTGCCCCTTGGAGCAGGCCGGGTTGAGGTACTGGCATCCGGGCTTGGTGACGCACACGCCGTTGGCGTTGCTGGACGTGTCGCAAGTCTGCGTGGAGATGCATGTCTTGGTGCCGAATGCGCATCCCTGCTTGGTGGTGCAGGTGCCTTTGTCCGTCTTATCCGAGTCTACGAATTTGCACTCTTCGGACGGCGAGCAGGTCAGCGTGTTCCACCGGCAGCTTCCGGGCACCGCTTCGCAGCCGGCATTGTCGCTCTTCATCTGCTGGCCCGCGGGGCAGCCACAAGCGCTCGCGTCGTCTCTGATCTGGCCGGACACGCACCGCTTGGGCTTGTCGGCCGCACATTGCCCGTCATTGACGGATGCGCCGTTGTACGGGCAGGTGGTCTTGACGCACTGGTGGCTGGCGCTCTCGATGTATCCCGGGAATTTCGAGCAGGCGCACTTGTCCTTGAAAGAAGTCAGGCCGTTCGGGTCGAGGGCGCTTACCAGCACGTGGCCGGTGTCTCCGCGCCAGCATACCATTCCCGGCTGGGTCGTGGAGCATGCGCTATATGCGGTTCCGTCGCTGCACGGGGTCAGGTCGGTCACAATCTCCCCAGCATACAGCAGCGGGGCCGCCATCGCCGCCGCCAATACTAAAATGATCAGATAATTCTTGCCTATCATGTGATCACGTCTCCTTGGTAATACAAGTCTCCATATTATTATAAATATTTATGTCTTGTCGAGCCTCTTGGACTGTTTCTTCATCTTGCATTTTCAGCACTTCCTTCATCCTGCGTTCCCATCTTCTATTTTTGTATGGGCTCACTAATAACATAAAGTTATTTAAAGTTAGTTGGTATAACTTGGAGTGGTGAGAAATATAGCTGAAGTGACTCTGAACCTTCGCGTCGATGATTACACCAACCGCGTGCTGGGCGTCATCAAGGAGGCGTTCGGCCTGCGTGACAAGAGCGAAGCCCTGCAGAAGTTCGTCGAATTGCACGGCGAGGAATTTTTGCATGAACATGTTTCGGAGGCCGTCGCGCGCGAGGTGATGGCGAGCACGGACGCCCACATAAAGAAATAATGCTCTCGGAAGATGCCTCTGGAAGAGTCGGACAAGATCACGGGCGTCCAATGAGACCGTGTTCACCTTCGACACGAGCGAGCGGCTCAAAGAAACGATGGCCAAGCGGGCCAAAAAGGAGCCCGTATGCCTATTGGCGCTCAACAAGAAGATGCGCGAGATTGTCTTCTGTGACGAAAAGACCGTCGAACACCATGCGGATTCGAGTTATGGGTTGGCGGGCCTCAAGCACATGCGCATCTCATCGAGTTTCGTGCTGTTTTTCAGGGTGTTTCAAAAGGAGAGGCATGTCCTATTCGACGGACCGGCGCACCATGACAAGGCGTTCAAACAATAAACCGCCCGCCTAAATTACCTTCCCCCTCGCCAGCGTGGCATTCCCGCCGCCCTTCGCCCCCCTCCCTTTGAGGATTTCGAGCGCGTCCTTCCCGCTCGAAGGCGGACAGGCCGCCACGACGAACTTCTCGCTGTTTTCCAGCACGGCGACCAGCCCGGCCCCCGCGATCGCTTCGGCGGCGGCATCCATCTGTTTCGGGGACCAAGCCAAGCCCGCAAGCTCAATCCGGGGCTGGCCCGTTTTCCTGGCCTTCTCAATCTCTTCAAGCACAACTGATTTTGTCACCTGCTCGCCCATCCTCTCGATGGTCTTGCCCCGCTCTTTCCACTCGCCGAAAATGCGCGCCACCGACGCGGGCAGCTGGTTCTCGGGCACGCCCAGCCCGTCCGCCATATTGCGGATGAGCGCCTCGCGCTCCTGTACGTACTTCACGGCGGCCATGGCGCACTTGAACGTCACCCGTTCCACGCCGTCCTGAACCGATTCGCGCTTGACGATCTTGAACGGCCCGATGTCGCCCGTGCGATCGACGTGCGTCCCTCCGCACGCCTGATGGTCGATGTCGCCGATGGAGATGATCCTCAGCTCGAGGCCCGGTACCGCCCCGCCCTGATAGATGCGGAAGCCGAATTCGGCTTCCGCTTGGGCGCGCGGATAAATCTTCTTGCGCACCTCGAGGTTCGCGCCGACGATTTCGTTGGCCTTGCGCTCGATGGCGTCCAGTTCCTCGTCCCTGATACGGCGGTAATGCGTCAGGTCGAGGTGCGCCTTGTTCTCGTCCTTGTGCGAGCCGCACTGCCAGACGTGGGGCCCGAGCACCTCGCGCGCGGCGGCGTTGAGCACGTGCGCGCCGGAATGGTGGGCCATGATCTGCCGCCGTTTCTCGGCCACGATCTCGCCGGACACGGCCTGCCCCACCTCGAACTTCTCCGGATGGGGCACCTTGTGCAGCACCACGCCCGCCTCCCGCTTCGCTTCCAGCACATCCTGTCCGCCCAGCGTTCCGGAATCCGACACCTGCCCGCCGGATTCGGCGTAGAAGGCGGTCCGCTCCAGCACGATCCAGCCGTCCTTGATGGCGATGACCTTGGCCTTGAACTTGAACTCGCCGCTGTAGCAGAGCATCTCGGTCTTGGCCAGCCCCATGACGTCGACCGTCGGGGCCTTGGCCGCCTCCTCGTCCGAATGGCGCACCGACGAGTAGAAGTCGTCCGGGATCTCAAGGTCCAGCTTCTCTTCGCGCGCCGTGCTCTGCACCATCTCGGGCGGGATGCCGTCGCTGATGTACAGGGTGGTCAGCTCCTGCACGCTGATTTTTCTCTGCTCGCGCGCGGCCTTGGTGACGAGCGCGGCCACCTTGCCCTTCGCCTTCGCCTGCGTGGCGCGGTATTTGGACAGCTCCTCGGCCACCACGTCCACGGCTGTACGCACCCCGTCTCCCAGGTTCGGGAAGAGCGGCTTGAGGTGCCGGGCGTGCCCCTCGAGCACGCCGGCCCAGTCCATGCCCCAGTGGTATTCGTCGTCGAAGCTGAACGCCCGGCGCAGGATGAGGCGGAGGTTGTAGCCGCCGCCCGCGTTGGAAGGCAGCTGCCCGTCGGTTATCGTGAACAGGTTGGTGAGCAGGTGGTCGGCGCTCGCATAGAGCGCGAACTGCTCGTCAAGCGAGGAGAAAAGCGCTTTTCGGTCCATGCCCAGCTTCCGGGCGATGTCCTCCTGCTGCGAGTGCACCGAGCGCCCCTCTTCGGCGTCGAGGCCGCCCGAGAGCTTGGCATAGCCCTCGAACACCTTCGGGTCGAGGCGCACGCCGCTCTTGGCCTTCATCTTCTCGATGACCGGCCCGAAAATCAGCTCGTACGAGGTGGGCGTGCCGTGCTGGATCCAGCAGAGCCGCGCGAGGCCCGCGCCCATGTCGATGACTTTGGTCGTCAGCTCCCGGGCGCCCCCGTCCGGCAGGGTTTCGTACTGCATGAAGACGCAATTGCCCAGCTCGATGCCTCGGCAGAAGTATTCCATGGACGGGCCGAAGTTTCCGCCGCCCACCCATACGTCCTCCTTGAATACGATCTCCTCCTCGTCAAGGCCGAGCGCCAGGAGGTAGCTGATGTCGTGCTTGATGGCCTCGTCCTTCCAGTAGAAGTCGCCGGTCTTTTTCGTGTTGAAGGCGCACTGGCCGAACATGACGAAATTGGTGTAATGCCTGCCCGTCACGCCCACGTTGGTCAGGTCGGAGAAGCGGATGCAAGGCTGGGGCACGATGAGCGGGTTGGCCGGCGGCGGCATCTCCCCGGACACCACATATGGCTGGAAATCGTTGATGGAGGCGATGGTGAAATACAAATCGTCGCGCCAGCGGGCCACTGTCGGATACGGGACGATGGCGGTATGGCCGGTCTGGGTGAAATACCGCTCGATCTCGCGCCACGTCTCGACGTAGCCCAGCTTCTTTTGGCTGCCGGGCTGGCCGATGAACTGGTATCCGACGCACGCCGCATCCGCGCACAGTTCCCGCTTGTTCTTGGCCCAGAAATGCGTTTTGCAGCTCTGGCACTGCTGCCGGACGTACCCTCGCTCGATGAGGGATGGGAGTTTGTAATGCTTCTCCCATTCAGCCCCGAACTGGGCGCGAAGCTGCTGCTTGTCTGTCATAAGACGGATACGAAGGTGAGATTAAAAAAGACCAGCCGTCCTATCTTATTCGGTTTTCAAAGCCTATCGCGCACCATTGACGGACTCGTGGTGGAATGGTTATACGGTCGGCTTCGGCCGACCTACCGACAGCCGCTTCGGCGTCTGTCGGACGCGCCTCTCTCACGCTGGAATATTATGCAAACATGGACTCGTGGTGG
>JAHFEC010000013.1:11996-14132 GCA_023248665.1 Microcaldota archaeon
ACGGACTCGTGGTGGAATGGTTATACGGTCGGCTTCGGCCGACCTACCGACAGCCGCTTCGGCGTCTGTCGGACGCGCCTCTCTCACGCTGGAATATTATGCAAACATGGACTCGTGGTGGAATGGTTAACACGCCTCTCTCACACAGAGGAGATTCGCGGTTCGATCCCGCGCGAGTCCAAGGACTTTTTCTTTTCTTTGCTGCGGCAAAGAAAAGAAAACCTCCACTAAAAGAAAAGCAGGCCCTTCTCTTCGAGAAAAAAGGCCTTCAGGGAAAAAGAAAGTAAGCAAAAAAATCGACAGGGATTTTAAATCCCTCGAAGCAAATAGGAAACAGGCTCCCATAGTCTAGCCCGGTCAAGGACGGTGGATTCTCAATCCACTAACACGGGTTCAAATCCCGTTGGGAGCATACAAGCTTGGCTTTCAATCCCTGGCCTTTTTCCGCCTTGGATAGTCAGTTCTACCGCTTCGGAACATAAAAACCTTGTCAAGGTGGGTTTCCGCTGAACCACGCCTCTATTTCTCGTCGAATTCTGCGCTTTCATGCCAAATTCTGCATGAATTTGATGGCCCGACCCGTACAAATGCAGAAGCATTTATATTCGACGAATGAGTTGGATTTGCATGAGATACCTGTTTCTGCTCGCCTTGGCGACCGCCCTTCTGCTCAGCGGGTGCATCCAGCCGACACCCCCGGCGAATACCTGTCCTGCTAATTACATGAAGGTAGGCACGGACTGCTGCCTGGATGCGAACGCAAATGGGATTTGCGACCGCGACGAACAGACTCCGCCGGTTTGCCCGCCCCAGAACAAGAACGTTTGCACCTATCCCTATATTCAGGTGGGGGCCGACTGTTGCCTTGACCAGAACTCCAACAACATCTGCGACAAGGACGAACAGCAGACTGCGCCAACCTGCCCGGCTTGCCCGCCCCAAACCAAAACAGTAGAGGACCGCATCAAGGACTGCAAAGAGGGCGGCACCGCCAACGCTTGCCTCAATCGCTTGGCACTGGAACTCAACAATCCGGGGATTTGCTCTGAGTTGGGCTCCTACCCGAACCCGGATAATTGCCTGAAACAGCTGGCAATCAAGTATCAGAACCGCGCCTATTGCAATCTGATGGACAGCCTATCCATGGTTCGCATGGACTGCTTAGACACCGTCGGCCTTCCGCCCTCGTCCGGAAACATGTCCGTCACCGACCGCATGAACCAGTGCAACCAGCTCTCCACTTCGCCCAAACAAGAAGACTGCCTCAAAGCCTTGGCTCTGGAAACCAACACGCCCTCGATTTGTGCCTCATTCTTGTATGGCGAGTACCGCGATTGGACTTGTTATGAGCAGTTGGCCATAAAGTACAAGAATAAGGGCTACTGCGACCAGTTGAGCGGCTGGGACAAGGATTCGTGCATCCAAAAGGTCACGGACGCCTCGAATTAATTTCTGGCATATTTATGCCAAATTCTGCACTTTCCCTAATCTTACCCTTGCGCCCCGAACATCTGATGAGGTGGTCGGATGTCAGATGAATCGAAAGTGAAGATGAGCGCCGATGGCCAGATTACGCTCCCGAAACGGGTCCGCGACAGGCAAGGGGCTTTTGGCGATGGTCAAGGACATGGACTATGAGCCCCGCGCTGCTCCGATAAACGATGTTTGGTGCTTGAGTGTCCGGCTGGACTTGTTTGAATCCGCAATTAACGAGAATGCCCCGCATGAACCATTCAAACGCCGCCCCCTTGAGCTGTTTTGCGCTTGTTGGTCGTCTTGGCAATTTTTCACCTTTAACGTTTGATTATCTCCCAATGGCCGCCCTTGATTTTTCCAACATGCTTGATGATTCCGTCCTTCTTGAGCTTGCGCAATTTGGAAACTATCGTGCTGACTGGTTCTCCCAATTCTTTGTAAAGTTTGCTCCTCGAAATAGCCGGATTGGCGCGGATCGCATTGAGAACCATTAGATACTTATCGGATACTTTTTCGGATACTTTCCGGCTTTCCACGTCGGCAACATTGGATACTTTTTCAGGCCGTGCGAACTTGATGCGGAATGAGCGAACCTTTTTCCGCCCCTCGAAGCTGGATTTCTGCAAGTCCGGGCACTTGAAGAAGATGCGAAGATGCCTC
>JAHFEC010000088.1 GCA_023248665.1 Microcaldota archaeon
AAAATCGCTTATTTTTAGACCATTATCCATGAAGATTAATTAATCCGTTGCATGAGCTGACAGAAACTGCCATCATCGAAAAACGGCGCCTGCCGGCCGGGGAATCTCCGCTCAATCCACGAAGTTCTTTTCCCACATCGCGCTCGCGAGCTTCCCGTCGTGGGTGAACTTGCGCAGATGCTTGGCCGCCTGTTCGCGCTTCTTTGCGTGCACGGCCAAAAATTCGTTTATCTTGTCCACCAGCACCTGTTTGAGCTCGCCGGTGAGGAGTTTTCCGGCCCGATAATCGTCATGAAGCGCCTTGAGTTTCTTATCATCCTCCTCGAAAAGGATGGACAGCCACTGGTAAGCCACGTCCACGTCCGGGTTCCCGCCCAATCTGCGGTGCTCGTCCACCGTGGCCTGCCCGCCTGAGAATGCGTATTTCATCACCTTGTTGCGCACCGCCTTCGGCCCGTCCGAGAGCCAGATGGCGGTGTCGGCATTCGACGAGCTCATCTTGCCGGCCATGCCCGTGAGCGGCGGGAGGAATTTGCTGTGAATGGCGGCGGTCTTCTCGTACCCGAGGCTTTCGGCGATGTCGCGCTGGATGCGCCAGTACGGGTCCTGATCGATGGCGGCCGGGATGAGGCATCTTTTCTTCTCGAAAAGCGTCGGCACGATCTGGTAGGCCGGATAGAAATTCAGGCCGATGTTGGTCTGCTCGTTGAACCCGAACACGGCCTTGGTGGTGGTCAAGTTGATTTTCTTGGCCACCTTGAGCATGAGTGGATATACGTTGCGGATGTATTCGCTGTCCTTGAAAATGAAGGTCCGCTCCGGATCGAAGCCGACGGCGGCGATGTCGAGGATGTTGTCCGCGGCCGCTTTCTGGATGCCCCCCCACGTAATCTCCCGTTTGCACACGAACTTCTCGTCGTCCGTGATTTCTATGTAAAGGTTCGCCTTGAAGCGCTCCTGCAGCCATTTTGTGAACAGGAGCGGGATAAGATGCCCGATGTGCATCGGCCCCGACGGCCCTCTTCCGGTGTAAAGGAAAAAGCCCCTTCCGGATTCGTAATCCTTGAGCACCAAATCCATGTCGCGGTGCGAGAAGAAGAATTTTCGCCCAAGCATGACGTTCTGCGAGCCCGCCAAGCGGGCCATCCTCTGCGAGAGCGGCTCGTCGATTTTTTTGGTGCCGAACTCGGCCACCAGCTTGTCGTAATCGACTTCGCCGCTGACTTCCCAAGGTGTGACTTCCGCCATATCCCGCTTTTTCAATCCACGGATTAAAAAGGCGACGGAGGCACGGAACAGGAAAAACGGCCAAAGAGGCACAAGACAAGAAGAACGGCGACGGAGGCGCAAGACAAGAAGAACGGCGACGGAGGCGCAAGAAGAAAACGGGAAGTTTTTTGAAAAAGGATGCGGGTCCCGGAAGGCAAAAGAACGCCGGGCTCCGGGAGGCACCCCGTCCCTTCCGCCGGCTGCCCACGGCGTGGATTTCGGGCCGCCAACCCCTGCGTATTTATTAAGTTTGATTGCGGCTTCTAGGCGTGGCGAACAAGGAAAAAAAGCGCGCGAAAAAACGGCCCTTCAAGCGGCGAGCGGAAGGCCGGCCCGGCCGCGAGCGGTGGCAACGGGCAACCTTGCGGCCGCCGGGGCGGGCCCAGGCCCGTCTTTCGGCCCGGCCCGCCGTCCGGCTCCGCGACGAGATGGGCAATCCCCTCGCCGTCCAATTCCCAAAAGGGTTCCTTTCCCCCGTTCAGGCCAAACGCCTCCTGTCCATCAAGCGCGAGCAGGCGCGCATGTGGTCGTGGGCGCTCGCCCTCTCCATCCTCACGTTCTTTCTCATCTCGGTCATCAGCATCGGCGCCTATCTGGGCTGGGCGGGCCCGCTCTCGCCGCGGATGGAAGCCATCATCGAGCAGGCCGACCTGATGGCGATCACGGTGTTCGCGCTCGAATTCGCGGCCCAATACCGCAAGGCCGAGAACAAGGCCCTCTTTTTCAAGAAGAACTGGCTGGGCATCCTCGCCATCCTGCCCATGGGCCTGTTCATGCGCGCCGCCAGCGTGGCCGAAGGCATCGGCTTCGTGCGCTCGCTGCAGGCCTTTGTCAAGCTCGAGAAATTCGAGCTGGTGCTGCCCACCCTCCAATTCTCCAAGACCCTGCGCGTGACGGTCCCGTCCACGCTCGTCTCCGAATCGGTGCTGTGGGTGCAGAACACGCTGGCGCATTTTAGCGTGTTCACCGATTTTGCCGAGCTGGCGTTCGAGTCCGTGCGCCGCATCTTGCGCTGAGCGGTTTTTTCCAGCGCGCCCGCTTGGGCGTTTTTTTCGCGGCGCAAACTCCCGCGCGCGATTTTTTGCGGCGTGCCATCGGACCGGCATCCGCGACAATATTCCCCACGAGCCTTTCTGTTCCTTCCGGCTCCCTATCCCGAACCGATGAAAAGATCCTCGAATAGCGAGCCGATCCGCTGCGCCTCCTTGAGCGTGATGGAATACGACTTCTCGGTCTCGCGCAGGTGCGCGGGCCGGATGAACCGCCATTCCCCGCCGGGAATGCGCCATGCGATGTAAGTGGTGATGCCGCTCACGTCCTGCCATGCATGGAGGCGCTCCACCTGCTCCTTGCGCAATTGTAGCGACGTGTCATTGATAGCCTTGCACTCGAATCCCATCTGGTCCGTGCGCCTAAAAGCGAGGATGTCCGGGCACGGGCTTCCCACCCCGGAGCCGGCCGCCCTTATCACCAAGAATCCTCTCTCCTGAAGCTTCTTCATCAGCTCGTGCTCGGCGCGCGAGCCCTTGTTGTAGGTGCCGAAGACCATGCGCAAAGAAAGCAGGCGCGGCTTATAAACATCCCGACCGGCGGCTCTCGGGCGGCCGGATGCGCCGGATGATCCGAAGATCCGAGCCCGGCCGGGCCGATGCCTGATGGTGCGCGCGGGCGGGTCGGCGGACCGTCGCCTGTTTTTTGTTTTTTGCCCTTTTTCCCCCGTCGAAACGGCGTTCGCTTAATAAGGTTTATCCCGCCCACGTTATCCATGGGCTTCGACATCCGTTCCTTGATGAAATTCAACGTCAAAGTGGGCCAGTGCATGACGGTGGGCGTGCTCACCCTGCCCGCCTCCGCCTCGGTGCGCGAAGCGGCCGTCCTGCTCAAGAAATCCCGCGTGGGTTCGGTCATCATCGTCGAGAAAGGCAAGGCGATCGGGATTCTCACCGAGCGGGACATCGCCTACAAGGTGGTGGCCGCGGGCAAGGACCCGGTCCATTGTCTGCTCAAATCCGTCATGTCAAAACCCCTGAAGGTCATCTCGGCCGACCAGAAAATCGAGAGCGCGGCGCTCGCGCTCAAGGACAACAAGGTCAAGCGCCTGCCGGTGGTGGACAAGAAAGGCCAGCTCGTGGGCATCGTCTCCGAGGGCGACCTCCTGCGCGCGTACCCCGGCATGGTGGACATCATGGCCGCGAACGCGGAGATGGGGCCCTTCAACCGGGAGCAGCACACCTATTCAGGCGTGTGCGAGAAATGCTCCCTCCATTCCGACCAGCTCAAGATGGACGAGGGCAAGCTCGTGTGCGAAGACTGCATGGAAGAAGAAGAGGTTTAAAGGCGCCGCCCGTCGGATATCCTCCGCTTAGCTCGACGAAGAAAAAACAATGGCCATCCGGTTGATTCATTGGATGATTTGCAAACCTGCTGGGAGATTTTGCCGAACGTCTCGCGCAGCTTCTCCTTGTGCATCAAGCTTTTGCCCAAGCCTCTTGACCGGCAGATGATGGTCTCCTACCTGCTTTACCGGGCCCTGGACACCATCGAGGATTCCTCGGCCTCCATTCCCAAGAAGCGCCTCCTGTTCCGCCGATTCCTCAAGCTTCACTCCCGCCGCCCGTACGATGCGGCGGGCACCGTCGCCTGCCGGGACGAGATGCTCGCCTCGCTGGACTACACTTACGAGAAATCACTCATTTCCAACCTCGAATCCGTCCTGCGCGTGTTCCACGCCCAGCCGGCGGGCGTGCGCAAGGCCATCCGCCACTGGGGCCGCGTGATGGCCAAGGGCATGTACGAATTCCAAGGCAAGCGCATCAAGACCTTCCGCGATCAGGACCGCTACAGCTATTACGTGGCCGGCGTGGTGGGCTACCTGTTCAACGACCTGCTCTACCACAACCGCATCATCACCGACCATGTGCGCCGGCGCCTGCGCCGCCACGCGCGCCGCTTCGGCCAGGCCCTCCAGAAGGTCAACATCCTGCGCGACGTGGCCCACGACGTCCCGTCCGGCCGCTACTACTGGCCGCAGGCGCTCCTCGTCAAGTACCGGCTCAACTACGACGGCCTGTGCAAGGCCGAGAACCGCGCGGCGGCGATGAAGGTGCTGCGCGCCGAGATCAAGAACGCGCTCGCTTACCTCTATTCGGGCATGCACTACGTGCTTTCCCTCCCCCACGACGCCCTGCAGGTGCGCATGTTCTGCCTCATCCCGCTCTTCATGGCCATCGAATCCTACATCAAGTGCATCGACAACCACGAAGTGTTCCTCGACGAGAAGACGGTCAAGATATCCCGCCTGCAGGTGCAGGAGATCGTCGCCAAATCCGGCCTGTGGGGCACGTCCAACGAGAAGCTCGTGAACTGGTTCGTCCGTTCCATGGCCCGCGCGGACCCCATGCTCTCCAAATCCCCGTGTTCGCAGGAGCTCATGCGCCTGCGCGCGGTCCCGGCCGGCCGCAAGCGCTGAGCCCGGCCGCCGCCCATTCTCACCGGCGCGATATCCGCGCCCGGCCGCCTCCGACGTAAGAGTTTAAAATTTGCCCGGCTCGTCAGAAAAAGCGCTCGCCGGAAGCCAAAAAACGATACGAGTCGCGCCCGGGCGCGACTCAGCGTCCATTCATTCTTCGACGATGCGGCTCGAAGCGCACTTTGTTTCTTTTGATTGATTGTCGTGAATCTAACGTCGTAGAACCATTTATTCAACGTCGGAAGCCGCCGATTTCTCGACGCAGGAAAATCTTAAACTCTTAC
>JAHFEC010000089.1:0-868 GCA_023248665.1 Microcaldota archaeon
TTGACGGAAAGCACGAAAAGCGGACGGGCCGCCCGGGCGGCGGGCAACTCGGCGGATGGCGGCCCGCCATCCGATTCTCCAGCGGGCTTCTCACGCCGGATTCCGGCATGCGTCAGTAATTCTCCAGCGGGCTTCGCCCATACCACCAGATGGGATGGGTGAGGATGCACATCTTCGGGACCTCGCGCTCGATGAACGAGCACATGCAGCCTTCGCGCCAGCGCGAGCTGCTGTCCGAGATGTATTTCAATTCCTTGGTGAAAACGGGGGAATAGGCCTGGTAGGAGAGGCCGAGACGGGCGAGATCCTCGTCGCGGGGGAGGAAACGGCTCTTGCCGGGCTCGTGCGACGAGATGCCCATGACTGGCGCGTGCAGGATGTTCTCCAGGACCGCCTTGTCGCGCCGGAAGAACCCGGCGCCGTCCTCTCCGAAAAGCGAGGCGAAATCCCCGTCGTGATGGAGGCCGATTTCGTGGCCCATCGACTGCAACCGTTTTAGGATATCGTAATTGGGGAAAGAGAGCGGATTGTAGGCGGCATGGAGGCGCAGGAAATAGGTCGCCGGGATGCCCAGCTCGTGCTCGATGCCGGCGAAGTTTAGGGAGAGGGGCAGGGAATGGTCGAGGTCGTGGCGAAGGACGATCACGCGCTCCTCGTTGGGGCGGGGGCCGTCCTTTTGGGAGGCATAATCGGCCATGCGCATGAATGAGTAGCCTTTGGCCTTGGCCTGCGCAAGGCAGTAGCGGTAATGCGACAGCAGGAACGAGCAGTCTTTGGACGCGTTCGCGCCCGGATGCCCGGCGGGATTTTCGCCGGGATCCTTTTTGGAGGAATGGACGGTGTCGCGGATCTCGCCCACGACGTCCTC
>JAHFEC010000089.1:878-5012 GCA_023248665.1 Microcaldota archaeon
AGCGAGATGAGCTGGAACGGCCCCATCGGATGGTTCAGCCCGAGGCGGACGGCCCGGTCGATGTCCTCTTTCGTGGCGATGCCTTCCGAAACCATGCGCCGGGCCTCTTCCAGCTGCCGGATAAGAAGCCGGTTGACGATGAACCCCGGACAATCCTTCACCACGACCGGCTGCTTGTGGAGCTGCTCGCAGAAATGCTTCGCCCGCTCGATGAGCTCCGGCGCGCAGGCCGGGGTCTGGACAATTTCCACCAGCTTCATTCTGGAAACCGGATTGAAGAAATGGAGGCCCAGCGTCCGGTCTTGCGCCCCCTCGGCCGAAATTGAGCCGATCGGGATGGAGGAGGTGTTGGACGCGATTGCGCCGGGGCAGGAGCGGCTGGCCGCTTGAAGCACCTGACGCTTGATATCGGGCTTCTCGGACACGCATTCGAGGATAAGCTCGCAGGGGGCGAGGCCGTCGAAGCGGTCGGTCAGCGCCAGCCGCCCCAGCCGCTCCTTGAGCGCGGCCGGATCAAGCTTTTTGGAAAGGGAATCCGACATCGCTTGGCGGATTTGCGCCTCCTTCTGGATGTCGCGGGTCTTGACAGACACACTCAAACCGTTTTCAAGGAGCAGTTGCGCGATGGCGAGGCCCATTTTGCCGCTGCCGATGACCCCGATATGCTGGAAGGTCTGCACGCGGGGACCGGCGCCGAAAACCTCCCCGCGCTTGGGCTCGGAGGCGGAGCTGAAAAATCGCTTCTCCGGCCCGTCCGAGGCCAAGACGAGGAAATAGGGGGCCCTCGATGCCGCGGAATCGATCATCACCTGACTGGATGCGATGGCGGAGGACGGGCCGGCCTCGCGCTCGACCACTTTCGAGCCGCAGTAGATGCACTCGCGGACGGGATGGAACCATCTTTTCTTGCATTTTTCGCATTCAAACATCCGGACCCCCCTTGAGGATGGAAACGACGGCGCTGCCGCCGGATCCGCCGATGTTGTGGGCCAGGCCGATGCGGGCGTCCCGGACCTGCCGCGCGCCGGCCTCTTGGCGAAGCTGCAGGACCAGCTTCGTGAGTTGCGCGATGCCGCTCGCGCCGATCGGATGGCCGTCGGCCTTCAGCCCGCCGTCCGTGTTGACCGGCAGGGGGCCGCCCAACGACGTGTCAAGCTGGGGGGCCGCGCCCGGCTCGCAGAAGCCCATGGATTCCAGAGAGATGAGCTCGTTGATGGTGAAGCAATCGTGCACTTGCGCCAGATCGACGTCGTCCCGCCCGATGCCGGCCGCGTCGAAGGCCCTTTTCGCGGCAGTGCGGCTCACGCGGGAGCTGGTGAGGTCCGGCCGCTGCGAGAGTGCGATGACGTCCGTGGCCATCTCGCAGGAGAGGATTCGCACGTCGCGGGGGCCGGCGCGGGCCCGGGAGAGGACCAGCGCGGCCGCGCCATCCGAGATGGGACTGCAGTCGAGCAGGCGCAGCGGGCTGCACACGACGGGCGAATTCTCGATGTCCTGAAGACGGACCGTCTTGTGGTAGAAATGGGCCAGTGGATTGAGGTTGGCGTTGTGGTGGCTTTTGAGGGCGACCCGGGCCAGATCGGCCGGCGAGCGGCCGTATCGCGCGAAATATTCGGAGGCCATGAGGGCATAGGCGGCCGGGAACACGACCCCCTGCCGCTGCTCGGATTCCACGTCGCCGGCGGAGGCGAGGGCGCCGGTCACGGCGGAGCTCTTGGCCGCGCTCATCTTCTCCACGCCGACCACGAGGATGTTGTCGAATTCCCCCAGCATCTTGGTGGCGGTCCACAGGGCCGCCCCGCCGCTCGCGCAGGCGCTCTCCACCCGGATGCAGGGCTTGTCGAACCCCGGCAGCAGGCAGGGGATGAGGGAGTTCATGTGGGCGCGATTCTCCAGTTGGGCGCCGATGAAATTCGAGACGATGCAGGCGCCGATGTCGTCCGGCCCGATGCGCGCGTCGCGGACGGCGCCCAGGATGGCGGAATAGAGCAGCGCGGGGGCTTCCTCGTTAAGTGCGCCGAATTTCGTCCGGCCAATCCCTTTGATGAACATGGAGAAATCACCAAGACACGTACTTCCCGCCGTCGGCATAGCTGCGCAAACGGATGCCGTGGCGGCGAAGCTCGTTTTTGAGCAGTTCGCTAAAAGCGCCCGCTTCCCCGCTGGCCGACTTGGCCGCGAGATTGAACACGGTTTTGCATTCGCAAGCGGGCGGCGGCCCGAGGCTGAGCAGGACGCGGTTGAGGAGGAAGCCGGATGCGGCCGGCTCAAGCTCGAAGCCGAATCCGTGGTCGGCGCAGATGGCGCGAAAGTCTTGGAGCAGGGCCTCCAGCTTCGCTTTTTTCTCCTCGATGGAGAGAACGGCGGGGTAGGCGTTCTCGCGGATGACTTTGGCCGGCACGCCGCCCGCCAGGCATCCGGACGGGACCGCGTGGATGAGCACGCTGCCGGCCGCGATCACGCAGTCGTCCCCGATGCGCACGCCCGGCAGGACGGTCGCCTGCGGCATCCATACCCGCGAGCCGATGGAAATGGGCGCGAACTTGACGGGAAAACCGTCCAGCTCGGACAGATAGGCCCCGTGGGTGAAGAGCCGGCTGTGCATGCCGATGCCGACCTCGTCGCCCATGACGACCTTGCGGGCCGTGTTGATGAACGCGTGCTCGCCGACGTGGCAGAGATCCCCCATCGAAAGCTCGGAATAGGCCTCCCGGCAGCTGCCCCCGCCGATCTGGACGTGGTTTGCGAGCCAGCACTCCGTGCCGATGCGAATTTTGCGGCCAATGAGAATGCAATCGTCCCCGATGACGGTCCGGGGGCCGATCTCAAGCTCGTCGCATTCGATGCGGACCCGCTCCCCGAACTGGCAGTCGGCCCCGATACGCGGATGCTTGCATTGGATGGCGGCGGTATGGTCGGACATGGCGCTCCTGCTTATTAGCGCGCCATAATTCATAAATTTATTCGTATGGCCCACATGGCCCGGGAGCGTTTTCAGCCCAGAAGATATCCGGCCGCGGAGAATCCGTATTGCGCGAGCTTGTAGAAGATGAACCCCGGCACCAGGGCCGGATTCCGGGCAAAAAGTTCCGGATGCCTGAAAAAAACGGCGCGCAGCGGCTGGAACCTTGAGAACGAGCGGTGGCGGGTGTTCTGGCGCGAATAGCGGCGCAAGGTCCGGCCATAGTAGTAGAATTTCCGGCAGAGGCCCGCATAGGAGCAATGGGTGTCGATATGGGTCTCCGGATACGGGCCGACTCCGAGCGTGACATAGCCGGCGGAATCGAGCCGGTCCTGCATGTCCCAGTCCTCGCCGGCCACGAGCGCCTCGTTCCAGCCCCCAAGCTTGAAGAAAGCCTCCCGTTCGATGAAGCGCGCCGCCTGCCAGCGCGTGTCGAGGAGGTAGAATTCCAGCTCCAGGCCGCGCACGCGCCCCCAGTACGAGCGCGTTTCGGTCCGCACCGTGGAATAGATGGCGGAGCAGGGGGCCGTGAGGCATTTTTTCAGCGCCTGCGAAATGAACTCGGGATGCACCTTCAGGTCGGAGCCGGTGAAATAGAGGTATTTTCCTTTCGACTCCTTCGCGCCCTTGTTCCATTGGGTGCAGCGCTCCACCTCGCCGGAGAGGATGCGGACCGGGAATTTTTTGGCTTTTTGCACGGTCGAATCCGTGCTGCGCTTGTCCACGAGGATGACTTCGATGTTCGGGTAGTCTTGCGAGAAGATGGACTGCAGGCACGCCTCGATGGTGGACTCGGCGTTCAGGGAGATGACGATGACGGACACCAGCGGTTCGGAATCGGCCATGAAAACGCATCCTAGAGTGGATAAAAAAGGAATGGGCGGCGGACTATTCGGTCAGCTCGCCCTTGTTCGAGAAGAGGTTGATGGACTTGACCCCCTCGATCGATTTGAGCTCCTTGAGCAGGTGGTCCTCATGGCCCTTCTTGGTCAGCACTTCGAATATCTTCTCGTTGCCTTCGTCGCGTATGAGGGTGTTGCGCAGCTTGTACTGGTTGCAGTTGGCCTTGAGCGACTGGAGGAGCTTGCGCTCGTCCAGCCCCGAATAGTGCAGGATGAGGATGTGGGGCTGGAGGAGGTCGAGCCGGTTGGAGAACACGAAAAGGACGACCG
>JAHFEC010000090.1 GCA_023248665.1 Microcaldota archaeon
CGCGTCCGAAAAGGCGGTCGAGCGCATTGCCAAAGCGGGCGGCAAATTCGAATCCGTCGCGCCCAAGCAAGAGCCCAAGGAGAAGGCCCCCCTAAAGGAAGGGAAGGCTCCGAAGAAAGAGTAAGGGAATCGCTGTTTTTTTAATTCATTTTCTTAGCGCGAGCGTGCATTCGGACCAAGATTTCATCGACAGGCCGGCAGAGAAACCGGGCACTTTAGTGCCCGCAAGTGAATGCCGGTGCCGGCCGGATCGAGAATTCGCCGAAGGGCGTAATACCCGGCGCTCCCGATTCGCCGCTAAAAAAGCGGCGAATGGGCAACGTGGCGCGAATTGTCGCGCCACGTTTGTTAGCGCTGGGTTCCGAGCCGCAGCGATGCCCAACCGCAGTTGGGCAGACTTCCCGATGCGCCTCCAGAGGCGAATGGGCCCCAAGGCGCCGATGCGCCTTGCGGGCGGCTGCAGGCCGAAGCAGAGGACGCCCTTCGGCGAATCTGATCCCGTCCTCTCCGTTGCTCAACCGGACAAGGACGGATGCCGTCCGGATTCAGTGCACGGGCGCTCCAGAACCGGGATGTGATTCAGAATCGTTCGCGTTCGCCTTCTGTCCGCGAAGGCCGATCCGGCGCGTGTCTCGCATGCACCTATTCGCGTGTCCCGTCCGCATCGATTTTTTTGCGGTCGGTCGGTCGGCGTTTCATTTTTTCGGTCTGCGCGCGTATATTCCATTTTAAAATCTTCTTGGCTTTAACTATCCATCATCTTCTCTAAGCACGGATTTATCCGAGGTTTTGTGCAATGGCAAGCTCCCTGCATTTCCTGCGCCCCATCCTGGGCTTCCTGCCCGAGGTCGGCGCCCCCAAGGTCCCGCCCTCCTTTCAGGAGAAGCTCATGTGGACCGCCATCGCCCTGCTCATCTTCTTCTCGATGTACCACGTCACGGCCGTGGGCCTCGATCCGAGGTATGCGGCCAGCTCCGATTTCCTGCAGGTCGTGACGGCGTCCAAGCTGGGCTCGCTGGTCACCACCGGCATCGGCCCCATCGTGCTGGCCTCCATCTTCCTCCAGCTCTTCATGGGCGCCAAGCTCATCAACGTCGACATGAAGAACTCCGAGGAGCGGACCGAATTCTACGGCACCCAGAAGCTGCTGGCGTTCATCCTCTGCCTTTTCGAGGCGTGGGCCTACGTCGTGCTGGGCAAGATGACGGTCATCTCGATCTCCCTGCCCCTCATCGGTGCGCTGGCCGTCTCCACGGCCACCTTCCTCGTCGTCCTGCAGATCGCGCTGGGCTCCATCGTCCTGCTGTACCTGGACGAGGTGGTGTCCAAGTACGGCATCGGCTCGGGCATCTCGCTCTTCATCGCGGCCGGCGTGGCGCTGGCGGTCGTTGGCGGGGCCATCGACATCTTCACCGGCGACGGCGGCATCGCCCAGATTGTCCACGAGGGCGGCGCGCAGGTGGTGGCCAACAGCATCCTCGTGCTCCTGCCCCTCATCTTCACCATCCTCGTGTTCCTCGTCATCGTCTACGTCGAGGGCATCCGCATCGAGGTGCCGCTCGCGTTCGAGCGGGCGCGGGGCATCGGGGTCGGGTTCCCCATCAAGTTCACCTATGTGAGCAACATCCCGGTCATCCTCGCCTTTGCGCTCATCGCCAACTTCCAGCTCATGGCGGCCATGATGGTGGACCAGCACCTGTGCGTCAGCGGCGTGCAGGTGCCCCAGTACCTCAACCAGACCGACCTGGCCACCGGCCAGAACGTCATCAACCCCGACTACCTCGCCACCAACGCCTGCAAGGACGGCAACAAATCCGGCATCGATCTGGTCAACTACGTCGGGCGGGCGACGGGGGGTAGCGGCGAGCCTGCCACTTTCGCGGACGGTCTCTTCTATCTCATCAGCCCCATCTACCGGCCACTCGGCCACAACTACGCCGGGTACATCACCACCTTGACCACCCAGACCACGCCGGTGTTCCACATCCCGGAGGCGGTGCACATCCTCGTCTACATCATCTTCCTGATGGCCATCTGCGTCGTGTTCGGCCAGTTCTGGGTGGAGACCACCAACATGGGTCCCAAGGAGGTCGCCGAACAATTGGATGCCAGCGGCATGCAGATCCCCGGCTTTAGGCGCGATCCGCGCATGGTGGCGAGCATCCTCGAGAAATACATCCCGCCCATCGTGGTGATGGGTTCGGCCTTCGTCGGCCTGCTGGCCGCGCTGGCGGACCTGACCGGCGCGCTGGGCACCGGCACCGGCATCCTGCTCACCGTCGGCATCATCTACAAGATGTATCAGGACATCGAGAACCAGAACGTGTTCGCGTCCAGCGCCCTGGCGTCGGGCCTGCTGGGCAAATGAGCAAAACGGTCGTCGTGCGAGGGATTTGATATGATCGTCGTCATGGGTCTTCCGGGAGCGGGCAAGAGCACGGTGCTGGCCATCGCCCAGGATGCCGGCTGGACCGTGCTCAATTACGGCGACCTGATGATGGAAATCGCCATCAAGGAATTCGGCGTCACCGACCGCGACTCCCTGCGCAAGCTCCCGGCGCACACGCAGAAGGACATCCAGCGCCGGGTGGGCGAAGTGCTCGCCGACGAGAAGCGCCGCGAGGTCATCCTCGACACCCACTGTTCCATCCTCACGCCGGGCGGATACCTGCCCGGCCTGCCTTTCCATTTCCTCTCGCGCTGGTCGGTCGAGCGCCTCGTGCTCATCCGCGCGCCCATCGAGGACATCCTCGCCCGCCGCTCGCGCGACCACACTCGCGTGCGCGATCCGCAGTCGGCCGAGAGCCTCTCGGACCACGACCGGATGAACCGCTACTACCTCGCCTGCTATTCGGTGCTCACCGGCGCGCCCGCGCTCGTGCTCGTCAACCGCGACGGCGGCCTCGCTCAGGTGCAGGCGCAGTTCAAGTCCGTCCTCAAGTAAAGCGCCGCCCCTCTCCCTCATCTTATCGGAGCGTATTTCCCATGATCCTAGGTTCCAACGACGTCTATCTCATCGCCGCCATCGCGCTGGCCTACTCGCTCTTCTCCACGCTGGTGATGGAGAAAATCGGCAACCCCAAGCGCCTGGCGCAGCTGCAGAAGCAGTCCGGCGAGATTCAGAAGCGGCTGCAAGAGGCGCTCAAGTCCAACGACGACCATAAGATCAGCGCGGCCACGAAAGAATACGACACCACTCTCATGCCCATCATGAAGGAGACGCTCATCCTGCAGTTCAAGCCCATGCTCGTCGTCCTGCCCGTATTCATCCTCCTCTCTGGGCAGATGCGCGAGCATTTTGTGGAGTTCATCGTCACCCTGCCGTTCCAGCTTCCCATCTTCATCCAGCACCTCGAGCGGTTCCCGAACTGGCGGGACACTTTCGGCGTCATCGGCTGGTTCATCCTGTGCATCCTCGGCTGGGGGCTGGCCATATCCATTATAAAGTCGCTTTGGGAAAAGTATAACCAAAGCAAGACGCCGCCTGCTTTAGGACCATCCGATCCATCGTCGAAAAGCAGTTGATGTCAAGCCTACGCTTATGAGGTGTTACCATGCCTGTTCCGAAGAACCGTTCCAATTCCGTGCGCAAGATCAAGTACCGCACCCCGCAGGGCGACAGCCGCACGCGCTACCGCCGCCGCATCAAGGGCACGCGCCACCACTGCGCCGTCACCGGCCAGATGCTGACGGGCACGAACTCGCTCCAAGGCATGGCCAAATCCACGCGCAAGCCCAACCGCCCGTTCGGCGGAAGGCTCTCGCCGGCCGCCGCGCGCCGCGTGCTCCGCTTGCGCTCGCGCCTCGCCGAGGGGCTCATCACCAAAGACGACGTGCCCGTCGAGCTTCTTGATTACGTCAAGAATGCCAAGAAGAATTGAGGGCGTACCCCCTCCGCGGGCTGAAGCGGATGGGGCGGCTCGCCCGAGAAAAACGCGCCCCGGATTTGCGGGGTTCGCGCGCCCGGGCGCGCGCTCGTGTTTTAAATCCTTTTTTCCTTCTTATCCTCCATGTCCATTCTTGCGGCCAAAACCGTTTTCCCCTATTCCGTCATCGCCGTCGCCGGCCTCGCCGGTTCGGGCAAGAACACCGTCGGCTCCCGCGTCGCCAAACGCTTGGGCTGGCGCCTCGTGGAGCCCACGTTCAAGGATTTGGCCAAGCGCGAGGGCATCTCGCTCGACGAGTTCCAGAAGAAGGCCGCCGCCGACCCGGGCATCGACCACAAATTCGATCAGGAATTGAAGAAGCAATGCGAGGGCGGCCATTGCGTCGTCTCCACGTGGCTGGGTCCGTGGATGGCCCCGGGCAAAGTGTTCAAGGTGTGGCTGGACGTCCCGCTGGGCACGCGTGCCGCGCGCGTGGCCGGAAGGGAGAAACAAACCGTGCAAGAGGCCCAAGACCACGTCGCGCGACGCGACGCGCAGAACGTCGCACGCTACCAGAAAGTCTACGGCATCGACATCCTCGACCATTCCAAATTCGACCTCGTCATCGACGCGGGCCGTTCCACCCCGCAGCGATCGGCCGGGTGGATTATCCGGGCCGCCGGTGCGAAGCCTATTTAAATATCGGGCGCCCAATAGGGCCCACAGCCGTTTACGGTATCGGTCAAGACAAGCGTTCATCGGTATCCGCTTATGCGGCATCATCGAGGGATTTTTATGCCAGCCATCCAAGTCGGAAGAGTATGCGTCAAGATTGCGGGCCGCGACGCCGGCGAGCGCGTGGTCGTCTCCAAGCTGATCGACACCCATTACGTCGAGGTGACGAGCCCCGCGCGCAAGAAGTCGCGCAAGTGCGCCCTCCGCCACCTCGAGCCCACCGAAGTGGTGGTCAACTAGAAAGGTAGCGCATGGATGTCATCCCTCCTCTTTTTTTCGCCGTCTTCTCCATGCTGGGCGTGAGCGCCTGGAGCCTGCTCTCGCGCAAGATTTTGCGG
>JAHFEC010000091.1 GCA_023248665.1 Microcaldota archaeon
TCCAAGGACGTCACCAAGATATTCAAGATCGACGACAAAATCGCCATGACCGTCGCCGGCTCGGTCGCGGACGCACAGGCGCTCGTGCGCATGCTCCAAGCCGAGACGCGCCTCTACCAGCTAAGGTACGGCAAGCCGATGACCGTCAAGAACGCGGCCAGCCTGCTGGCCAATATCATGTTCCAGTACAAGTTCTTCCCCTATTACGTGCAACTGCTCATCGGCGGCACCGAGGACAAGCCGACGGTGTTCTCCATTGACCCGCTGGGCGGGACCACCGAGGAGACCTACACCTCGACCGGCTCCGGCTCGCCGGTGGCGTACGGGCACATCGAGAGTCAGTACAAGAAGGACGGCACCGTCAAGGAGAACCTGTCCGTGGCGGCCAAGGCCATCGCCATGGCCATGCGCCGGGACTGTGCCACCGGCGAATCGGTCGACGTGGTGACCATCACCAAGTCCGGCTTCAAACGCCTTGAAAAATCCGAGGTCGCGAAGCTGATCGAATCCTAGATTTTTTCCATTTTTTATCCCATTTCCTCGCATGTCGCGGGCATCATTCATCCGTTTGGGCATATCCGTCCGTTCTATGCATCCGTTACACATCCATTCGGCCGTTATTTGCATTCAAACCATCCGACCCCATCGGACATCCGACCCCATCCAGAACACATCCATTTCAATCCAAATCCATTCATTCATAAAGAGGTTTTTTAAGTGGAATTCAAAGAGATAGAGAAAAAAGTGTCCGAACTCGTCCCGAGTGAATGCAAGCTGACCAAGGTCGAGTGCGAGGGCCTCGACGTGGTCGTGTACCTCGGAGACATCCGCGCCTTCTACCAGAACGACCAGCTCATCCGCAAGCTCGCCGGCTCCCTGCGCAAGCGCGTGCTCATCCGCTCCGATCCCGCCAGCCTGCGCCCGCCGGAAGAGTCGCTCAAGGCCATCCAGCAGATCATTCCGGCCGACGCGAAAGTGAACGACATCCGCTTCATCCCCGAATTCTGCGAGGTGATGATTGAGGCCCTCAAGCCGGGCCTGGTCATCGGCAAGGGGGGCTCCACCCTCAAATCCATCATCGAGCAGACCGGATGGGCCCCGCAGGTGGTGCGCCAGCCCACCATGGCCTCATCGACCATCAAGGGCGTGCGCTCCACCTTCCACAAGGACGCGGCCGCGCGCAAGAAGTTCCTCAACACGCTCGGACGCAAGATCTGCTCGAACCTCCCCAAGAGCGATTACGTCAAGGTCACCGCCCTCGGGGGCTTCCGCGAGGTGGGCCGTTCCTGCTCGCTCGTCGAGACGCCCAACAGCCGCATCCTCATCGACTGCGGCATCAACCCCGACACTTCCGAGCCCACGAAAGCCTATCCCTACCTTTCGGCCATGAACCTCGAGCTGGAGAAGATCGACGCGGTGGTGCTCACGCACGCGCATCTGGACCACTGCGGTTTCGTGCCCTACCTCTACGCCTACGGCTACGACGGGCCGGTGTACTGCACCCCGCCCACGCGCGACCTGGCGGTCCTGCTGCAGATGGATTACATCAACCTCGCCTCGCGCAACTCGGGCAGCGCCCCGTACGGCATCAAGGACATCCAGAAGCAGCTCTCGCACATGATCACCTTCGACTACGGGGAGGTGATGGACATCACGCCCGAGGTCAAGCTGACGTTCTACAACGCCGGCCACATCCTCGGCTCGGCGCAGGTGCACCTGCACATCGGCGACGGATTGCACAACATGGTGTTCTCCGGAGACCTCAAATACGGCTTCACGCGCCTCTTCGACCAGTCCGCGACGCAATTCCCGCGCGTGGAGACCCTGTTCGTCGAATCCACCTACGGCGGGCGCGCCGACGTGCAGCCCAACCGCTACGATACCGACAAGCGGCTCACGGACATGGCCAGCCAGGTGCTCGCGCGCCGGGGCAAACTGCTTATCCCGGTGTTTTCGGTCGGCCGCTCGCAGGAGATCATGCTCGTGCTCGAGGAATACTTCTCGCGCCATCCGGAGATGAACTACCCGGTGTACATCGACGGCATGGTGCTCGAGGCCTCGGCCATCCACACCGCCTATCCCGAATACCTGCGCCACAACATCCAGCGGCGCATCCTCTCCAACGACTCGCCGTTCGAGTCCAAGATATTCATCCCGGCCAAGGGCGACCGCAAGGAGATCGCCGAGGGCGACCCGGCCATCATCCTCGCCCCGTCCGGCATGATGACGGGCGGCCCGGTCCTCGATTATCTGCGCCTTATCGCCGAGGATCCCAAGAACGCGCTCTTCTTCGTCGGATACCAGTCCACGCTCTCGCTGGGTCGCAAGATCCAGCGGGGGCTCAAGGAAGTCCCGATGATGGGCGAGGACGGCCGATCCAACTCGCTCAAGATCAACATGGAAGTGGACACGGTGGAGGGCTTTTCGGGCCATTCCGACCGCAACCAGCTCATCAACTACGTCAAGTCGGTGCGGCCCTCGCCCGAGCGCGTGTTCACCGTGCACGGCGATGAGACCAAATGCGACGATCTGGCGCGCTCCCTCTCCAAGATATGCAACGTCGAGGCGCGCGCGCCGATGGATCTGGACAGCATCCGGCTGAAATAGGCCGCCCGCCCGCATCCGGTTCAGATGGAAAAAAGCATTCGCCATCCCATCTTGGAAGCTCCTTTGCTCATTCCCAAAGCTCAAGCGCGTAAGGGTATTTTTTCTCCAGCACTTCTTGTTCCAGTTCCGCCTGCGTATCCTCAAGAGGGTCGAAAGCCTGCCGTTTATCCGCCCCGGTGCCATGTCTGCACTGATGCTCGATCCGCCTGACTATCCGGCCGGCAAACCGATGCCAATCCGTCCGGGGCACGGTGTCGATTTTCCTGAGCAGTCGGATATGGTCCTCCAGATCCACCGTATTTTCCGCTCCGAGGTTTGCGAGCCGTCTGGCATACTCCGGCTGGTTGCATCTCCAAAAGAACCTGGCCACGGTGTATTTGGCATGTTCGCTCCCAAAAAATATGGCTAGGTTTGTCAGTTCTTCATCGAATTCCCTGGCCCGTTCCGGGTCGAACTCCGCCGAGTCGGGCCGCCGGGACGCCTCGATTCGCATGTTAAGCAGGGCTTCCGCGGCCAGTTTCTGCAGCTTGCGCAGATTCTGGTCACGCATCTGAGCCGGGTACCAGCAGATTTCCGCTCTCCCGCTATCGTATCGCTCGACTTTTCTCATGCAATCAAAAATCCATGCCACTCCATCATCCGGCGGGCGGCGCGCCTGCTTTTCCTCGTCCGGTCCATCCCATCCGCGCGAACGGCCGTTTTTTTCATGGCCTGCCGCGACGTGGAGGCGGGCCTCAAAAGCGTCAATGATTTCTTCAAGCCCCGGTGCGATATGGGCGTATTTGGGCGCATGGTTCTCAAACCGTTCATTCCTGCGCTGTCGGCATGGGAAGGGCATGCGCACCTGGGTCGGAAGCTCTTCGATTGGCCCCAGATTGTTCAAATCGATGCGATTAAAGCAGACGTTCTTTGGGTTTGTTCTCGATTCTACCCTGTATCTCTTTACACGGTATCCCATATTATCATTCATTCGCCGACAAACATTTATTTAGCTGCCTCTGCCGGCAAGGTATTAAATGCCTGAATCCAATCTGGGGATATGGGCTCGCTCTCGGCCGAACAACTCATGCTCCTGCTCTTGGTGCTCGCCCTCGTCCTTCTCGCCTACGGCATCTTCTCCGGTGCTGTAAAAAGATTCAGCGACGCCGCCCTCGCGGCCATCTCAGCGCCATCCATCCGCGAAGGCTCTATCCCGCCATCGTCCGCGCCACCTGAATTTTTCTCCTCGTCCGGCCGATGGGCCGGCGCACTGTTCGGCGGATTTTCCAACGGGGTGTCCGACCCGTTCGCGCGTGCCGCCCACTTTGCGGATCCGAATTTCTGCATCGCCGACCGCCATTGCGGCGCGGGACAGGCGTGTTCGCGCACCTTGGGCTGCGTCTATCCCTCCCGATGCACTACTGTGATGGGCACGCCTGAGGGCAAGGGGCGCATCGACCTCGTGTTCATCGGGGACGGCTTCCACGACGACCCCGAGATGAATTCAACCGTCCATGAATTGCTGGATGGCGGGAAATGGGGCGGCGGCTTGCTGACCCTGGAACCGTTCGCGAGCCACAAGGGCCTCTTCAACGCGCATATCATCCGCTCGAACGAGAGCATCCCCGTCATCCATCATCCGGACGGCACCGACGACCTCGATGCGCCCTCCGTGGATGCCCTGTCCGCCCAATGCCCGGCTGGCGATTACCGCTTCGTTCTCTCCAAACAGGATTTCCGCTCCTATTCGGCCGACGGCATCGCCTACGTCTCGCTGGCCTATGACCCCCGCGAGGATTGGGGGCGCCTCGTTTCCCACGAGTTCGGCCATGCGTTCGGTGGCCTCAAGGACGAGTATGCCGAACCGCTCTTGGGCGATTCGCCCGGTTTTCCGAATTGCGCCGCCAGCCCGGCCCAAGCCCGCCAATGGTGGGGCAACATCAGCGGAGCCGGCCAATTTCTCGGTTGCAGTTATCTGGACCAGAACATCCGCCCGACGAACAATTCCATCATGCGCGATCACCGCCTCATGGGTGCGGATTACGGGCCCGTGAGCCGCAGATACCTCGAGCAATTGCTTGAGCAATGGGGGAAGAACCGGTGAAAAGATGAAACCTCCAGCCATACCTATCTTCATATTCGCCTTCGCGATTCTGCTGGCGCAGCCTCAGCCTCTTCATGCCGAAGCCGGCTTCTCCTATGTCATTTTTCTTGCCAGTGCTAACGGCACCCTTTCCCTCAATTCCTATTCGCTCGCGCTGGGCGATGCGCCGGACCATAAGTTCCAGCCGGACGGCG
>JAHFEC010000092.1:0-777 GCA_023248665.1 Microcaldota archaeon
GGGGCGTGCTGGATTTCGAGGAATTCAGCAAGTACCTCGACCAAAACAACCCGAATTGGCTCTACGACCCAATCATCGACGGCATGCGCGGCACAGACCAGAACATCGAACTGGCCACCAACCAGAAGCCGACCACGCTCAAGGAACAGTGCGTCAAGGACGGCCAACTGGGAACGGCGCTCTACTCGTGCCCGTCCGACCACCCTGTGTTATCCAACGGAAAGTGCTGCGTTGCGAATTCCGAGGACTGCGTGGCGGCCATCAAGAGCTGCCCGGCTGGATACGCCAAGCAGGACGTTTCGATGTGGCAGGATGTCACCAGCGCCTACGGGACCGGCACGAGCAGTGATAATGAATACCTGCGCTGGCACTGGACCGAATCATACTCTGCCGTTCCCTCTTGGCAGCCCGTCGTCAAAAACGGCATCGTTTTCACCAACCCCGCCACCGGCATCCTCGAATTGAAAGACAAATTCTCCATCATCGGCCAGTGCCACATGAAAGTCGCGGACTGGGACGCATCGCAGGCCGACATCGATGCCGCCGACATCGTGGGGCTTGAGCCCACAATCACCAATGCGGACACCATCTCGGCAGATCCAAACTCAAGGCAGGAGAAATCATGGAAGATCAAGAGCTTCGGCCAATGCGTCGTGGGCGGCACGGACGGCGCCACCCTCAAAATCCAGTCCTACGGGGTGTGCGAGCCGTGCGGCTCGGTGCTCTCGCTGGCCTACCAGAACGTGAGCGACTGGAAGGGGCGCACCTATGCCTCCT
>JAHFEC010000092.1:787-4855 GCA_023248665.1 Microcaldota archaeon
TACTGCCCTTCCACCTGCACGTCGTCCACTTCCTATGACCGCAAGAGTTCGCGCTGCACGGACTGCCCCAAGAGCTATCCAAAAACAGATTTCAGCACGATGGCCGAGGGCTCCATCGCCACCGACCCCGGCTATTCGTTCCTGGTTAGCAAAATAGACGAATACCAGTCCGCCTCCGTCATGCCTGTGCTGGACATGCGCACCTACGGGCGCACGTTCAACTTCGGCTTCGGCGCCCCCGACGGGGCGATTATCCGCACCATCTCCATGTCCAATTACGACTATGGCTCGGATTCATATATCGAATACCGTTGTCAGTCCTACGGGGGCACGCTGGGCAACAAGCAATGCGCCAACCGCGTGCTGGGCTTCTGCACCGGCTGGAAATACGACTGCACCGTCCCGCCCGAGAGCGACTGGCTGCTGGGCTTTTTGGCCAAGAACCATTCCGCCGCCATCACGGTGCTGGACAACCTGTCCGACAATTGCGCCGCCGACCCGGCCGACCCAGACTGCAAGACGGCCCAGGCTCGCTTTTCCAATGCCTTGGCCATCTGTCCGGACTGCCTGACGGCCCTCGAATACCCCAAGGCGTTTTCGGTGGATCCGGCCTTCGATGCCCAAGGCGGGTATGACCAGACCCTGCGCGGCGCCATCCTCTCATGGTCGGACGGGGCGGCCCCGTTCGATCCCGAATCCTTCAAACCCAACGCCGCCCTGGCCAGCCTGCCAGCCATGAAAAATGTCCACGTCCTCGTGCTGAACATCGACCTGAGCAAAGCCGTATCTTCTTCCGCCGACCTCGACGACCCGGCCAATCCGGCCGACACGCTCGCGCTTGAGTCTGCGCTCAACCAGTCCATCAACCTCTCGCGCCACGTCCTCCAGCAGGCCAGCTGGCCCACCATCTGGAAGCTCACCTATGGCGACGGCAAAAATCCCTCCGACCCCGGCATCTATTCCAACCCGAAATTCTTCGCGCACCTATACGCGCATTCTCGCGAGCTTTCGCTGGCCGGCGTCATCGGCGTGCTCCTGCCACCGCTGGACGACGGGCAGAAGCCCCAGGCCGTCTCGAGCACCGACGCATTCCTCCTGCCGGCCGGCAAGGCCGTGACCGATGCGAACACGCCCTTCTGCGCCGCCTCCGGCGCGTCGGCGCAATTCTCCCACCCCACCATCTCGGCCGGCCTGCGCAAGCTGACGGCCCGCGATTTTGGCGGGCAGTATTGCGCCTCGCCGGGAAGCGGCGCGTGCATGCCCTGCAGCCAAGCCGAGATCGGATTGGGCATCTGCAACCCCGTGTGCCTGGACGGCAGCACCTGCGATTCGGTCTATGCGCCCGGCACCTACAAATGCGCGCCCAACTGCATCTCAGTCCAATACTGCCGGCAAAACCTCTGCCAGGACAGCAGCGCCCAAATCACCTGCACGGCCGCGCGCTCGAACAACCAGGCGCCCCGTGCATGTCCGAACGATCCGACCAACCCGGCGCCGGACCTGTCCGCCTGCGACATCGCCACCTTGCCCATGAGCGCCCTGGCCAATGACATCCTCCTGCCCGAGGCGCCCCAGCTCATCGGCGGCCTCCCGCCGGGGCAGGCGTGCTGCCTCAAGGGCGCCCCGTCCCCCGCAGGCACGCCCAACCCCGTACAGGTTTCCTATTATGCCTACACGTCCAAGGCCAACGTGCAGTATGCGCCCGAGCCCGACATCTTCCCCAAGGGCGGGGCCACCACCACCGACTGCGGCCGCAATCCGCCGGTGGATTCGGACACCACGGTCCTCTCGTGCGGGGGCGCCACGCAGACCCCGCCGCCGATTGGCAGCACCTACTGGGGCTGCGTCATATCCGGATGAAGAAAAAAATACAAAAAAACAAAGAAAAAGAAAACAAAAACAAACCAAATCCGGGCGAGCCCATCAGGCCGCCTCGCGCGAGGGCGGCCGCCCGTGGCCGAATCTTTGGCTTTCGAATCCCGCCCCCGCACCCGAGCGTGGCGCCCGAGCGCCCGGCATCTGTCTTTTTTGTTTCTTTCGCCTCCCAACTGCTATTATAAATCTTGCCCGGCAATTCCTCCCGTAAAGACACAGACAGAGCATGCTCGTCTTTCGAGGTGGAATTATGTACCCGGTTTCCCCCCAAGCCTATGACCGCGCCATCACGGTGTTCTCGCCGGACGGCCGCCTCTTCCAGGTGGAATACGCCAAGGAAGCCGTGCGCCGGGGCGCCACCGCCATCGGCATGGTGTGCGCCGACGGCGTCATCCTCGTCGCCTACAAGAACTCCGCCTCCAACCTGCTCGTGCCCGAATCCATCAAGAAGGTATTCGAGATCGACAACCACATCTCGGCCACCGCCTCCGGTCTCATCGCCGACGCGCGCCGCCTCGTGGACGTCGCGCGCCTCGAGGCGCAGCGGCACAACATCGCCTACGCCGAGCCCATCACCGTCGAGGCCATCGCCAAGGAGCTGTGCGACCTCATGCAGGTGTACACCCAGTACGGGGGCATCCGCCCCTTCGGCGTCTCCCTGCTCGTGGCGGGCGTGGACGACAAACCCAAGCTCTTCGAGGCCGAGCCCTCCGGCGCGCTCACCGGCTACAAGGCCTGCGCCATCGGCTCGGGCAAGAAGGAGGCCGAGGAATTCTTCGAAAAGGAATACAAGGACAGCATCACCATCGACGCGGGCATCGGCCTTTCCATCAAGGCCATGAAGAAGACCGGCGACATCGCCCTCACCCCGACGAACCTCGAGATCTCCATCTGCACCACCAAGGACAGGAAATTCGAGCTGCTTACGCCAAAGGACGTGGAAAAGCATTTGAAGTAATCCGGTCGGCGGGGTTTCGGTGATTGCGTGGTAACCCTTGATTCCGCAATGGTCGCGCACATGAAGGTCAACGGCGAGCAATTCGAGATCCTCGTGGACCCCGACTTGGCGCTGGCCTATCACAAGGGCGAGAAGAAGGAAATCAACAACGTCCTCGCGGCCGAGGAGATTTTCAAGGATGCGAGGCGCGGCGAGCGCCACAAATCCGCCGCCTTGCAAAAAGCCTTCAAGACCGACGACATCTTCGCCATCGCCGGCCGCATCCTCAAAGAGGGCGAGCTGGCGCTCACCACCGAGCAGAAGCGCAAGATGGTCGAGGAGAAACGAAAACAAATAGCGCAGCTCATCGCGCGCGAGGCCACCGACCCGCGCACCGGCGCGCCGCATCCGCTGATTCGCATCGAGCAGGCCATGCAGAAGGTGCGCCTGGACATCGACCCGTTCAAAGACGCGTCGGCGCAGATGTCCGACGTCATCTCCTCTTTACGTGTCGACCTTCCCATCAAGCTCGTCAAGAAGAAGATTGCCATCAAGGTCGGGCCGGAATACGCTTCGCGCGTGTATGGGCTTCTCAAGAGGGAGGGCATCCAGAAGGAGGAGCACTCTTCTGACGGCAGCCTCATGGTGGTGCTCGAGGTCCCCGCCGGCCTCGTGGGCGAATTCTTCGATAGGCTCAACAAGGCCACGGCCGGGCAGGCGCAGACGAGATACATCGAGTGAAATCTGTCGGATTATAACTCAAAGTCATCTAAACTTATTTTCTTATATCCTCTCAGATATGCTCACGAATACTAATGAATACTAATGAATGTCAAATTAGTAGATACCTTTATATATGAGTTCGAGATAAAGCTTCACGAATACTAATGAATACTAATGAATGTCAAATTAGTAGATACCTTTATATATGAGTTCGAGATAAAGCTTCACGAATACTAATGAATGTCAAATTAGTATTCAACAAGGTAAATCACATGAGACTTCCCGAAAAACCGCCGTCCGATGAAGAAATCCGCATCTTACTTACAGCGCCGAATGTCAAAATAGACGAGCTTAAACCGTATATGGCTACAATCAACTCTGAATATTTGCATTGGGATGAACTGCCCATGAGGTTCAAGAGCGTTAGTTTCGATCTCAAATTGTTATGGGGATACGCCTGTCTATCCAGAGAATTTGGGAATGCCCGCCCGATTTCGATTAATGGCCTGACATTGCGCTACTTTCAGACACCG